>JAUVCS010000071.1 GCA_030590745.1 Desulfuromusa sp. | reverse complement strand
GGCTCACCATCCTTGTCAGAACCTTCTTCCAAAGCCTGTTCCACCCCGGACAGACTGATATTTTTGATTCGTACGATATCAGTTTTATTATAATATGCTTCATCAAAATCCGGATACTGCAGGGTCAGAGCCTGGAAGCTATCCTCCCCGGCCAGCGTCCAGAGAAGTCGCCCGTCACGATCAATCACCGCAGCGGTCGCCAGAATCTGGCTGTAACGGGTTTCCAATGTTTCAAGTTTTGTCCGTGAGCGTCTGACCTCCTCGACCTGTTCACCAGAAAAAACCACGACAAGAACCGCATCAAGAACATTCTGTCGGGCCATCTCAGAGACGGTGGCGGCATCAAAAGGATACCCCTGAGGCCAACCCGACTCACTATGAGGACTTCCGACACTCAGCAGTGATAGAGCTGTGAGTTCAGGATTGACAGACAGGGTACGTACATCAAAATAGCCTTTCTTCTTCCTCAACTGTTCCACCAGGAATTCGTTCTTATCACTTACTGAACTTGCCAAAATATTGAATAAATTATCCTTTTCCGGATAATCAAGTGAGCCGTTATAATCAACCAACAATGGGAGAACCCCCAACACCTGCACCTTGGTCTGATACTCTTTTTTGGGCAGTTGAAATGTTCCACTACCGCAACCGGCCAGAAAAGCTGCAAAAAAGAGACAACCCAATATTTTTTTCATCATAACCTCCTGAAAGAACATTTATACTGCAATAGAACGGACTGTTCACATCATCGTTAAAATTAACAGAAGAGCTCCCGATAAGGAAGGGTTAGAATTTAATCTGACGGTTCTCTGTCGAAATTGATGCTGCTTGAAAATTTTCCCGCCCCCAGCGAAGCAGTTCCACCGGGGTTGTATAACGCAACTCTTTTGGTGGTGACTGACCTAGAAATTCCAGAGCCCACCACAGCATCTGAGAACCATTTTTGAGGTCAACCAGACCAATACTTCCATTTCTCTTGCTTAATTTTTTCCCATTATCGCCAAAAGCCAGTGGCAGATGAGAATAGTCAGGAGGAACGGCGTTAAGGCATTGGTAAAGGTAGATCTGTCGAGGAGTGGAAGAGAGGAGGTCAGCGCCACGGATAACCTGTGTGACCCCTGCATCAATGTCGTCAACCACAACTGCCAGTTGATAGGCAAACAACCCATCAACCCGGTGTAGAACAAAATCACCAACTTCCTGTTCCAGATTTTGACTCTGTAAACCAAAGATTCCATCACAGTAGCTGATATTTTCATCTGGAACACGTAACCGGATTGCACGTTCAACCCGTTTACCATGTGCCCCATTCCTGCACGTCCCGGGGTAGACAGGGCCCTCTTCACCCAACTGTGGAGCACTGGCTAAAATTTCCCGCCGGGTACAACTGCAAGCAAAAACTTGCCGATTCTTATGCAACTGCTCTAAAGTCTGTCGATAACGATCATAACAGCGACTCTGATAGACAACTTCGCCATCCCATTCAAAGCCTAACTTTTCCAGAAGGATTAATATCATATCGGCAGACCCCGGAATCGTCCGCGGCGGGTCAAGATCCTCAATTCTAAGCAACCAACGCCCACCGGAACTTTTGGCGAACAGATAACTCCCGAGCGCCGCCAACAGGGTTCCAAAATGGAGTGGCCCGGTGGGGCTGGGGGCAAAGCGACCAATTACAGGGACAACTGTTGCTTTTTTCTCCTGCTGATCATTCATTTTTGTTGGTCTCACAAAAGAGAATCATGACTACAGATGATGCAACCGGAATAATCGACTGTCAAGCAATCTGATTATCAAATATCTATAAAAAATCTCCATTGACAACCATTTCTGTTCAGTGTATTCATTACCTGTGAAGTTATCTTTCAGGAGGTTAAAGTGGTTATAACGCGGGCAACAGAATATGCAGTGAGAGCAATTATTTTTCTGGCTCAACAACCAAAAGATGAGATCGTCTTAAAAAAGGATATTTGCCGTACCCAAGAGGTGACTCCGGCATTTTTGACAAAAATTTTTCAACCACTGATCAAGTCAGGAATTGTCAATTCACAGCGTGGCGTGGGTGGTGGTTTTCTTCTTGCTAAAGACCCAAGTGAAATCACCATGCTTGATATTCTTGAAGCAGAAGAGGGTAAGTTAAAACTGAACCATTGCCTGATTGATACCGACTTCTGCCAGCGTGATGCTTACTGCTCTGCTCACGAAGTCTGGCACGCTGCGCAGCATGAAATGGCTGCAGTTCTAAAACGTTACAGCGTTGCGGACCTGGTACGGCGGGAAAAAGAAAATCTCACCATGCTGAAAAAGCAAGTCGTTTAAAAATAAAATTTATTCAAATTTATAAAAAGTGGCACAGAGATGATCTGTTGCCACTTTTTTTGTTTTTGTCTCTCTTGAATAAAAAAACCCTGGACTCCAGGAGGGATTAGGATATCCAGGGTAAAACAGGAAGCTGCCACCGCCCCCTGTAAATTAACTCATCTCAAGTCTATTCTACTACGCCATTTCTGATCGTCAATTATCGCTATTGATTAATTCTACTTAAAGCTTTCCTCCGGATATGCATTGATATGATGAACGGTTAAATCGGCACCGGCAAATTCCTCATCTTCACTCAAACGAAAGCCACTCAGCTTATCGATGGCCGTATAGACAACATAGCTGGTGATCAGAGCATAACCGACCGCCAGCAATGTTCCAACTAACTGCGCCATAAAAGAGACGCCTCCCAATCCACCTAAGGCACTTGAACCAAAAATACCGGCAGCAATCCCTCCCCAGGAGCCAACAACTCCGTGCAATGGCCAGACACCTAGGACATCATCAATCTTCAGTTTTTCCTGCTCAATCTGGAATCCGTAGACAAAAATCAGTGAGCCGATCCCACCGACAAAAAAAGCACCGATCGGGTGCATCAGGTCAGACCCGGCACAGATCGCAATCAAACCGGCCAGGGCCCCGTTGTGAACGAAACCTGGGTCGTTTTTGCTGGCAACCAGAGCAAACAGCACCCCACCAACCATCGCCATCAGAGAATTAACCGCAACCAAACCCGATACCCCGTCCAGAGTTTGGGCACTCATCACATTAAACCCGAACCAGCCGATTGCCAGAATCCAACTCCCCAGAGCCAGAAACGGGATATTACTGATTGGGATCGCCCGGCTTTTCCCTCGGACAAACCGTCCCATTCGTGGCCCGAGAACAAGAATTGCGGGCAAAGCTAACCAGCCACCCATAGAGTGAACCACCACGCTACCAGCGAAATCGTGAAACGGTGCGCCAAAAGTCGACTCAAAGAATCCCTGCAACCCTGCGCTATTCTGCCCCCAGATCAAAGACTCAAACAGCGGGTAAGAGATCCCGACAAAAATTCCTCCAGCCACAACTTGTGGCCAGAATTTAGCCCGTTCGGCAATTCCGCCAGAAATAATTGCCGGGATACAAGCAGCAAAACAAAGAAAAAAGAAAAACCGTACCAGTTCATATCCCTGGTTCTCGCCAACCAACCCTGCCGCTGAAGAATAAAAATTAATGCCGTAGGAAATCGGATAGCCAATCAAAAAATAGACCACTGTTGATACCGACCAATCGGAAATAATTTTCACAAAAGCATTCACCTGGTTCTTCTGGCGAACCGTACCAACCTCTAAAAAAGCAAACCCTGCATGCATGGCAAAAACCATGACTGCCCCCAGCAAAAGAAAAAGAACATCCCCACCATGCTGCAGGGTTAAAAGTGATGCTTCCATCGATCAGACCTCCTCGTCAGATTTTTAAGACCTGCCTTATTTGTCAGGTCAATTAATTAAGACAGTGTTGGTCTATTCAATTGCCGTGCCGTTGTTTAAAAATGAAGAATCAAGGGATTCCATAGAAAAGAGCACCATCAACTGCTTAAAAAATAAACATTGACGCTGTTTTTTTGTGCAAGAGTGGGGGAAAAGAAGAACCCATCTGACGGTTGGAAAAATTGACAAACCTCGCATTGGTAAGATAAAGTCGTCAGAGAAACGAAAAGAACAACGTCTTTATCCAGAGTGGTGGAGGGGAAGGCCCTTTGAAGCCACGGCAACCAGCATTTTTTTTCATTAAGAAGGAAACTGTCGGTGCCAATTCCTGCCCTGTGAACAAACTGTTTCGGGGACAGATGGGGACGGTCCTGAGATATGCGACAATTTACTGTGTCCATCAGGCCCTTTCCCGACACTGGAAAGGGCTTTTTTAACATCTTTGATTAATAGATAACGCTTTTAACAGGGGATGTAGCTTGGATAACAGCACCGGCATTGTCACCACAAAATATGCAGATTTTGAGGTCGAACTGCGGCTTGAAAGTGGTCGACTGCTGGGACCGCTGACTTTAGCTTACGAAACCTATGGAACCCTGAATCAGGATGCCACCAATGTAATTCTGGTCACCCACGCCTGGACAGGCAATGCTCACGCCGCCGGGCTCCATTCCGAAGAAGACCGCAGACCAGGCTGGTGGGACAACATGATTGGCCCGGGAAAAGTTCTCGATACAAATCGTTATTTTGTCCTCTGCAGTAACACGATCGGCTCCTGTAAAGGATCCACCGGACCAACCAGTATCAATCCACGAACCAAACGTCCCTATCGCCTCAGTTTTCCCGTACTGATGGTGCGTGATATGGTTCGCGCCCAAAAGCTGCTCCTCGACTATTTGGGGATTAAATCACTCCTTTCAATTGTTGGCGGCTCGATGGGGGCGATGCAGGCGATCGAATGGGCGATCCACTTCCCCGAAATGGTCCGTTCAATTGTTCCGATTGCCGGGACCGGACGGACTTCACCCATGGCGATTGCCTTGAACGCACTGGCGCGGCAGGCAGTCTTCAATGATCCACTGTTTAAAAAGGGGAATTACCAACCGGAACACCCCCCAGCAGATGGTCTGGCTCTGGCGCGGGCGGTAGGACATATTTCTTTTTTATCAGATAAATCGATGCAGTTGAAATTTGAACGCCGTTTTTCGGTACGGGACGGGATGTTTGATTTCTTTGGCCAATTTGAAATTGAACGCTATCTCGATTACAACGGCAAGAACTTTGTCGATCAGTTCGACACCAACTCTTTCCTCTATCTGGCCAAAGCACTCGATCTTTATGATGTTGCCTGGAATTTCGATTCAATCAGTGAAGCCCTGGAGAGAATCCGCTGTCAATCCCTCTGGCTTGCCTTCACCTCGGACTGGCTCTATCCCCCCACACAAACCGAAGAACTGGTCACCGAACTCCAGCACCTCAATAAAACCGTCGATTACCACCTGATCGATTCAGACTATGGTCATGACTCATTTCTGGTTGAACCGGAGAAGTACATTCCGTTGTTGAAAGAGTTTCTGGATCAGATAGACCCACCATTGTTCTCAAAATAGCTACAGTTGTTCTCATTCTGAGAATAACCTGCCACCTATTCCTCATCAAACAAATCCATCTGCTCAAATTTCAGCACTTCCGATTTAAACGGGCGGGGCTGAAACCGGGGGCAGTCAAGCATGACAATCGTCTCCGGCTGTTTGCATTGGCGAATGCAGCGGCGGCAAAGCTTGTTAATCTCA
>JAUVCS010000052.1 GCA_030590745.1 Desulfuromusa sp. | reverse complement strand
TCTTCTTGAGCCCTTTTTGACTGGCTCACATGCCGCCTGGGCCAAAGAATACGCAGCGCACAGTCGGCATGACGTCAAAATTCTCGGTCTAGAAGGCAAAAACTGGAAGTGGCGGATGCATGGCGGGGCCGTGACTCTGGCGCGCGAGTTTCTGGCCGCGGATCTGCGTCCCGATCTGCTTCTTGCCACCGATATGCTTGACCTGACCACCTTTCTTGCCCTGACTCGAAAGCTGACAGCCGGTATTCCCACTGCCATCTATTTTCACGAAAATCAACTGACCTATCCCTGGTCGCCAACCGATAAAGATCCGCAGCAACAGCGCGATGCCCACTATGGTTTCATTAATTATGCATCGGCTTTGGTGGCTGATGTGGTGCTGTTTAATTCTGACTATCATCGCCAATCTTTTCTGCAGGAACTTCCCAGGTTTTTAAAAACATTTCCTGACTATAATGAAGTTGAGACGGTTCAAAGGATTACACAAAAGAGCCGCACTCTGCATCTGGGCCTTGATCTGGAAAAGTTTGATAAGTATCGCTCAGAATTTGAAAAAAGTGCTGATCAGCCCCCATTGATTCTCTGGAATCATCGTTGGGAGTACGATAAAAATCCCCAAGAGTTTTTTCAGGCTCTCTACGCTTTGCAGGATCAGGGTGTCAATTTTGAGTTAGCGGTATTGGGAGAATCTTACCGCAGGGTGCCGGAAATATTTTCCGAGGCAAAAATCCGCTTGGCTGAACGGATTGTTCACTGGGGCTATATAGAGAATTTTTCTGAATATGCTGCCTGGCTGTGGCGGGCTGATATTCTTCCGGTGACATCAATTCATGATTTCTTTGGCGTTAGCGTGGTACAGGCGATCCATTGCAACTGTTTTCCGCTGCTACCAAGGCGACTTGCGTATCCTGAACATATAACGACCGCTTATTCTAAGCGTTGCTTCTATACTGATTATGCTGATCTGCTAGCACGACTCAAGGAAACTTGTCTGAATATAAGAACTTTGCGTCGAGAAAAGCTGCAAACAATGGTTGAGCATTACGATTGGGGGAAGATGACCACGGTTTATGATCGTTTACTGACAGAGATTAAATAGTTTTTCCCCTCCAAGAACTTGCTTTTCTACAAAATTCAGGTTAATTTTCACCACTTATCTATTCACCTTAACTCGTTAAACGAACAGGAAATTTTTATGCGTTACTCTCAGTATTTTCTGCCGACCCTTAAAGAGACCCCTGCCGATGCTGAAGTGATCAGTCATCAACTGATGCTGCGGTCGGGAATGATCCGCAAAGTGGCGGCTGGTATTTATAGCTATCTCCCGTTTGGTTTGCGTTCCCTGCGTAAGATGGAACAGATTATCCGTGAAGAGATGGATCGTGCCGGGGCAATTGAGTGTTTGATGCCTATGGCGAATCCGGCGGAGCTGTGGCAGGAATCGGGGCGCTGGGAAAAATATGGTAAGGAGTTACTGCGCTTTAAAGATCGTAAGTCAGCCGATTTCTGTATGGGACCCACTCATGAAGAGGTGATCACCGATATTATCCGCAATACGGTGAGCTCCTATCGGCAACTGCCACTCAATCTCTATCAGATTCAGACCAAGTTTCGGGATGAAATTCGTCCCCGGTTCGGGCTGATGCGGGGCCGGGAATTTGTGATGAAGGATGCCTACTCTTTCGATCTCGATGATGCCGGTGCCGATAGCTCATACGCTAAAATGTATCAGGCTTATCGGAACATTTTTAATCGCTGCGGACTGAACTTCCGTTCTGTTGAGGCAGATAGTGGTGCCATTGGCGGGAACTTTTCCCATGAATTTATGGTGCTGGCCGAGTCAGGTGAGGATGGAATTGTCTCTTGTGACAGCTGTGAGTATGCCGCAAACGTGGAAAAGGCTGAGATAGCCTACGGTGATGTAGAAACCCCGGCTGCAACTTTAGAGTTGCACAAGGTTGCTACCCCCGGCCAGAAAACTATTGAGGAGGTGGCTGTATTTCTCCAGTTGAGTCCACAACAGTTGGTGAAAACTTTGATCGTACAGACTTCAGCTGATGAAATTCTGGCGGTTCTGTTGCGTGGCGACCGTGAGCTGAACATGATCAAGTTAACCAATCTGCTCGATGTTGACTGGGTTTTGCTGGCTGAGGATGATGTGGTTAAGCAGACAACCGGAGCCCCCACTGGATTTGCCGGGCCGATCGGGTTGAAAATTCGTGTCATTGCTGACACTGAAGTAAAAGGGCTGGCCGATTTTGTTGTCGGTGGTAATGCGATTGATGTCCATTTCACCGGAGCCAATCAGGAACGTGATTTTCAGATCAGCCAATTTTCTGACCTTCGACAGGCAGTTGCAGGTGATCCTTGTTCTCGCTGTGACGGTGGTAAATTTGAGAAATGGCGCGGGATTGAGGTCGGCCATATCTTTAAGCTCGGGGTCAAGTACTCTGAAGCGATGAATGCGACAGTGCTGGATGCTGACGGAAAGACCCGCCCACTGGTGATGGGTTGTTATGGGATCGGTGCCGGGCGGACGGTGGCGGCAGCGATTGAGCAGAATCATGATGAAAACGGGATGATCCTGCCGATGCCGCTGGCTCCTTTTCAGGTTCTGGTGACGATGTTGAACCCCAAAGATGACCTGGTGCGTGAGGCGGCAGAAAAACTCTATCAGCAATTACTGGACCTGAATATTGAAGTTTTACTCGATGACCGTAATGAGCGGCCGGGAATTAAATTTAAAGATGCTGACCTGATCGGGATTCCATTGCGGGTGACGGTTGGTGCGCGAAATTTAAAAGAGGGGAACGTAGAACTGAAGATCAGGAAGGGTGGTACAATGTCAATGTTTTCACTTGATGAAATTACTCCCCAGCTACAACAGTTGGTTGACGCTGGTTTGGCATTTGAACCAGGAAAATAATTTGTGCTATATGGAAAAGCTTAAAATCAAAAAGGGCGGCTTATTGCTGTTGCCAGAAGAAATATATCGATCGTTGGGGGATCAACCCCTGTCGGTAATTTCTGCCTCTTCAGCGCACCTGTTGCTTGGACGATCCGATCAGGAAGGACAGGTTCTCATCTCTGGAGTGTTGGAAGATGGGGCTATTGCTGATCTTCTTTCCTATTTCAATATGTTTCGTAAGACCGGCATCCTGACTATTGAGCTGGAGGGGGGGGTGAAATCACTCTATTTTCAGCAGGGGGAGATTGTCTTTGCCACGAGCTCTTTTTCGAGTGAAGATCTGGGTGAAGCGCTGTTTTCACTGGGGAAAATTGAGCAGGATGCGCTGCAGGAGTTACGTACTCTGGTCAACAAGAATACCTCTCTCGGAAAGCTGCTGGTTGAGCGTGGCATTGTTGGCCCCAGAGATCTCTGGTTGGCGGCTCGCAGTCAGGTAGAGCACATTATCTATACCCTTTTTTCTGCCAATTCCGGTGGCTTTTACTTTCAGTCTCTGCCGATTGAACAAGAACAGATTTTACGCCTCTCCATGAGTACGCAAAATATTATCATGGAGGGGTTCCGGCGGCTGGATGAAAAATCTCTGTTTATGCGTAAGATTATCTCTCTTGACTATTTCCCTATGGAAACTGGCAAGGAGGCTGTTGATTTAACTCAGGCGGAAGCGCGCTTTATGAATATTTCTCGAGCTGGACAGCAGACGGCGCTGGATTTGTTTCGTAAAATTGGGTTGCGTGAATTTGATGGGATGAGAATCCTCTTCAATCTGCTAGAGAAGCGGTTGATTCGTATGGAGGAGGCCCCCGCGACAGAGATTGAAGGGGCTCTCGGGAAAATTTTAGCTGAATATAACAGCCTTTTTAAGGTGATTTTTTTCCGGGTTCTTAAGGTCAGCCCGCAATTTTCTGAAGAGGTGGCACAATCATTACGGATTCTGCCGCAACCCTATTCATTTGTTTTGCGAGATGTCGAATTGCAGAAAGATGGGACTCTCGACGGTCACCGGATTGTTGAAAATCTGGTGGGTCTGGAAGAGGGAGACAAGGAAAAACTGCTAGCTGACTCGCTCTGTGAAGTTGCTTTTACTGAGGTGATGGCGCTACGTCGCGAGCTGGATGCTGAACACGCCAGGCCACTGATTTCCCGGGTTCAGGAGATCACCACCAAAGTTCGGGAAATGATTGGGAGAGACGAATGAAACAAGAGGTTCGGGAACGATTGATTTTTGCTCTGGATGTTGATGATTTCTCTGCAGCAGAAGCGTGGGTTAAACGACTCCACCAGAATGTTGGTCTGTTTAAGGTTGGAAAACAGCTGTTTACCCATTGTGGACCTGCTGTTGTTGAAATGGTTCATGATTATGGCAGTGATGTTTTTCTTGATCTCAAGTACCACGATATTCCCAATACAGTTGCCAAGGCGGCGGTAGAGGCTTGTAAACTGGGAGTCAAGATTTTCAATGTGCACGCCCTGGGCGGTGCAGAGATGATGCGTAAAACCGTAGCGGAGGTTGATAGCTATTGTGCTGCAGCCAAGATCCCTGTCCCGCTGATGTTAGCGGTGACAATTTTGACTTCATCAACAGAAGAGACCCTGCGTGAAGTTGGCATTGATCGACCGGTAGAGGAGATGGTGGTCCGTCTGGCAAAGCTGAGTCAATCTGCCGGATTCTCCGGTGTTGTCGCATCGCCAAAAGAGGCGGCACTGATTCGGGCCGCTTGCGGAGCAGATTTTGCCATTGTTACACCCGGTGTGCGCCCCTCCTTCGCTTCTCTGGACGATCAAAAACGGGTTACAACTCCAGCAGAGGCAATTGCTGCAGGGGCTACGGCACTGGTGATTGGCCGACCTATTTCTGCTGCAAGTGACCCACTGGAGGCTGCCGGAAAAATTCTGGCAGAAATTGAGGACGCTCTGGCAAGCTGATGGCTGACTATCTTTTTGGGATCAATCCGATCCGTGAAGCCCTTCAAGGGACCGGGCGTGAGCCACTTGAACTGTTGGTGGTTCACGGAGAACATAGTGATCGTTTGACTGAGTTGGTTTCTCAGGCAAAAGAGCAGGGGCTGAAAATCAACTTTTTTGAGCGTCGGGAACTTGATCGTCTGGCTGGACACAACCGCCATCAAGGGGTGTTGCTGGTGCTGACCCCATTTCATTATGCCGATTTCCCCACTCTATTACAGGACTGGCGCTCCAGTGGTCAGGTTGCTTTTTTCCTCCTCCTTGATGGAATTACCGATCCACACAATTTTGGGGCGATTCTCCGTAGTGCCGAGGTTGCAGGCTGTCGGGCTGTTATCGTGGCGAAGGACCGCTCCTGTCCGGTTACTGCAGTGGTTGAAAAAACTGCAGCTGGAGCTCTTGCCCATCTTGCCGTGTGCCAGGTTACCAACCTTTCACGCACCCTTGATGAATTGAAAAGTGCCGGGGTCTGGTGTTACGGTCTGGCCGGAGATGAAGGGTCTCAAAATCTGTTCGTAACTAACTTGCAGGGTAACCTTGCTTTGGTGGTCGGAAGTGAAGGGAAGGGGTTGCGGCAAAACATCCGTAAACATTGTGATGCGTTGCTGTCAATCCCCATGGCAGGAAGGATTAATTCACTGAACGCTTCGGTTGCCGCTGGAATTGCCCTCTTTGAAGCGGTCAGGCAGAACAGGCAAGAGATGGTAGAATGATTTGTCTGAAAAAATAGCTCATTTTTATCTTGCAATCCGGTTTTTCTTGGGTTATAAGTCCCGTCTTGTGCTGGCGTAGCTCAATTGGCAGAGCACCTCACTTGTAATGAGGATGTTGGGGGTTCAATTCCTCTCGCCAGCTCCAGCATATAACAGGCCTGTCGGCTTGATAATAGAATAGTTAATACCCCCTGGAGGGGTTCCCGAGTGGCCAAAGGGACCAGACTGTAAATCTGATGGCGTAGCCTTCGGAGGTTCGAATCCTCCCCCCTCCACCATATGAACTTGCCGGATAGAGCCCGGCTGCTGTGCGCCAGGAGGCTGTTAAGCCGTAGGAACTGGAGCAGGGTCGTGTGGAGTCCTTTCCCACACTTATTATGATTACGGAAGAGATTTGGCGGGAGTAGCTCAGTTGGCTAGAGCATCAGCCTTCCAAGCTGAGGGTCGCGGGTTCGAATCCCGTTTCCCGCTCCATTTTCTCTCCGTGAAAAAAAGGATGTTAGGCCCACATAGCTCAGTTGGTAGAGCGCATCCTTGGTAAGGATGAGGTCACCAGTTCAAATCTGGTTGTGGGCTCCAGCTTGTTCTGCCGGAGTATTGAAATTTGTAAAAATAATTGGTATTAATTGAGATTTAAGCAACGGTTTCCAGAAAAAAATTAACAGTAGACGTAAAAGACCACAAAGGGAGATTTTATTATGTCCAAGGAAAAGTACGAGAGGACAAAGCCGCACGTCAATATCGGCACCATCGGTCACGTTGACCATGGCAAGACCACACTGACCGCAGCCATCACCAAAGTATTAGCAGAAAAGATGGGTAGCGGAGAAGTCAAAGC
>JAUVCS010000176.1 GCA_030590745.1 Desulfuromusa sp. | reverse complement strand
CCCCAGAATTGTTAATCCAACTGCAAAAATCGCCCAGAAGTTTTCTCTCAAGCCCTCAGAGAAATGGTAAAAAAGATAAAAGGCCCCCAGATAACCAAAGTGTGCCAGAGCACCACGCGGTTTATCATCACTGGCCATCTGCGTTAGAATGAGAATAAGTGCTGAAAATCCGTAAACGACCAGAGCCCAGTTGATATACTTAACCGGAGGTCCCGCCCCCAGAGCAGAACGGATTCCTTCACTCAATGGGGGGAGGAAATCAAAATTATGAAATGCACCCATACTCAGAGCGGTAAACAGTGCAAGAATCCAAAGCCCGGAACTGGAATGCAGTTCCAGTTTTTTAATCTTCGCCTGAACCTGTTTCCGAAGTGGATTGATATCTGGTAGAGGAGCTTCAGCTTCTTGTGTCATCAGGATCCATCGTCTATATTTTTATCCGAGTTTCTCAGTTCCTGCAAATCTCGCAAGGCCTGATCCCGCTGTTTAACCAATAGGCGAAAATCTTTATTTAATTTTCCAAGTTTGTGATCAGATTTAGGTAAGTCTGACTCATCAACACCTTGAGCCGCCTGCTCCGCGTTATAGGTCAACCGGAGAATTGGCAAAAAGAGGTTCATCCGTAACAGAGCCGTCACGCCACCGATTGTCAAAAAAAGAACCATCACACTAAAAATCATCATCCGATAGCGGAGTATCGCCAGGGTTTTGTCCAAGGATTCACTTGAAACAGCCATACTGAAAAAACCGAGAACCGGTTCATCTTCGGCATGAAAGTGACAAGCCGCAGTTGAGCATTTTGGTTCATTCAAAATTGGCACTGAGACAGTAATGTTGCCATTCGTATGGTCAATATCGCGCAGGGCGGTTTCTTTGGTAAAAAGATCAGCTTGTAAAAACTCGGCAATATGAGCATCGACCGCAGTTGATTGAACTTCAGACTTGTCCTGACCAGAGAACTGAACCTTGCCATTCTGATCATAGATCCTGATCAATTCAACATTTGATCTTGTTCCAATATTGGTCACAATATTCTGTATAGAGTGCCGATCGTCTTCCATCATGGCGTAGCTGGTTGATTTGATCACCGTATCGGCACAATTATTCAAATTCCGCAGAGCTTCATCCGTCATGTCTGACTTGACAAAGGAGTACAGCAGAATACAGACGAAAACGACGAATCCGGTCACTGCAATAGTCACCGGCACGATAGCTCTAGCGATCAGATTATCAAACATACTCCCTCACTCCAAGTTGATACGATTTTAACGATAGTAAAATAAAAATCCCTGACTGGCAAAGGATATCTTCACCGGTCAGGGATTTGTACTTAACACTTACAGAAACTTATTGCCTTCACTTGTCCAGCAACGACCGCTCCTTTATTCCTCTGCCTGAGATCTAAATTTGTAGAGTATCGGCAAACGAGCCAGAATAAATCGATAAGTCGCTACATAGATAGCGAAGATTGTAATTGCAACAATAAACTCGAGATAGTGCGGGATTTCCTGATACAGCTGCCAGTTGAAAGCAATCAGGGCAGTATTCAGGCGGTTCAAGAGAATACCAAAAACTGTCAGGAAGGCTCCGATACGACAGAGTCCAACCAGCTTGTGGCGAATTGCATAAGACAGAATAACCAGTGGGACGACAACAAATCCGATTATTTCAAATAACCACCAGGCACCCCAACCGGTGGAAATGTAAGCCCACTCGTTATCGTGAGCAATGGCGATCAGTTTCATAATAAGATAAGTACTCAAACCCATTGCAGCACCCTTGGCCAAGGCAATCGTGATCCAATCAAGGTTATCAATAAAACGCTTATCACAACGCCACTTCATCGTATAGATAACAATAGTACTGACGCTGATTACCATGCACAGTCCAGCAGGAATCGACGATATAAAGAAAAGAATCCACTGAAATGGCGCAGAATACCAGAGCGGATGAACTTTACCCGGAGCATAGACAAACAATGCCCCCAAGGCTCCCTGGTGTAGAGTTGAAAGGATAACACCGGAAACAGTCAAACCGATGGTTCCCTTGCGGATAAAATCGTAGCCACGCTGAAAGCCAATCCACTCAAAAAAAGCAGTGGAAACTTCGGCAACCTGAACCGAAAGGTAAGTGGCAACGTGCCAGCCAACCAGAAACAGAACTGCAGCAGGGCCAAAGGAATAAACCATTGGATAGGCCAACCGCCAGGGCTGGCCAAGGTCAACCAACAGGTAAACAACGGCAAAAAAGTAGCCAAGCAGTCCATTCAAAAGCGCAAGACGCTCAATCGGCTCAAAATCGTGGCGGCCAAAGATCTCTACTGTCGTTCCAAGCATAAAACCCGAAGCCGACAGCGGAACCATACAGAACAGACCAAACCCGAGAAACAGCCCCCAGGGATAATCGTAAGAACCGTGGGTAATAGCTCCCAAACTGAAAACAAAACGGTAAAGGATTACTGGAACTCCAATGGCAAAGATAATTCCCAGAAACCAATTAAGCTTATTGCGAAGAGCCTGGCCAATATATTGATCCAAGGTCAAACCGAGCAGCAGCTTTTCCATGATTGACCACTGCTGTCCATCGGTCTTCAATAATGCATCATGCGGCTTAATGCCGAAAGTTTCTAATTTTTTCATTGTTAGTGGCCCTCCTGCTCGTCGTGGCTATGATCATCTCCATGACCGTGTGATTTTCCTTTGGTTGCAAGCAGGTGGAAACCTGTAAACAGCGCCGGCCAGACGGTTAGAACTACGGGAACTATGGCCAGGAAATCCTTGACATTGTCAATAATCGGTTTTTTCGGCAGATTGACATCATACCCAACCTCTTCAAACGGGGCACTGGAAAGATAGAACCAACCTGTTCCGCCAACTTCCTTTTCACCATAGACATGATCCACATATTTTCCGGGATTCTTCTTGATCCGCTCGTGAGCAATCTTCATCAGATCTTTCCGCTTGCCGAAGGTCATCACCTGCTGCGGACAACTTTCAACACATGCTGGCGGCTTGCCCTCTTTTAAGCGGGTGTCATAGCAGAAAATACACTTTTTGATCACCGGATTCAGAACCGAATGGTAAGTGTAAGCAGGAATATTGAATGGACAGGCGATCATGCAGTTTCGACAACCGACACAGACGTGCGAATCATAGATAACTGCACCTTCCTGGGTTTTCTTGTAAGCATTAACGAAACATGAAGTTAAACAAGCTGGCTCATTACAATGGTTACACTGGATCTTCCGATAGATTGGCTCATCGGAATCCTCAGGCTCGTAACGATTGACGATGGTGTAAGCCTTATCGGTTGTCCGACGTTTCTGACCATGGCGGATTTCATCAAAAACAGAAAAATCATCAAACGGCTTGGCCGGTTCCGGCAACTTCTGCTCCACATTACAAGCAGCTTCACAGGTACGACAACCAACGCAACG
>JAUVCS010000192.1 GCA_030590745.1 Desulfuromusa sp. | reverse complement strand
AACACCTCGGGCAATGCTCTCTCGTGCCGTGGTTGGGGTGCGCCAACAAACTTTGATTATTAACCTGCCCGGAAGTCCCAAGGCTGCCCGAGAGAACTTTGAAGTGCTACTACCCGTAATTCCTCATGCTTTGGCTAAGTTGCAGGGTGATTCTGCCGATTGTGCCGTTGACGTGGATTGATAGATATTTACCGTGTCACCTTTAACTTACTGAAATAATTATAATAAAATGAATTCAGGTCAGTTGGCGACGGCTGTAAACAATGGTTGTGGATAGTACTGTGTAAAACTGACTGTCAGGCAATTTTAGCCCCCATGAAGACTTGTTCTTTCCTTTTTGCGTAAAATTTAAGCAGATATTTTGAGATCTGTCAGCTCTGATAATCATGCTGTTTGCAGCTATTGAATCTTAATTTTAAGAGAACATAACTGCAGAGTTGATCGATGAGGACACCCCTCTCGGTGTCTTGTCAGCAGGATTTCTAGCGCTGTAAAAATTGCTGCAGGATTAAAATATTGAAGGGACTATTCTGCTGCAGAAAAGGGATCTATCTTATAGACTATCATAGTATTTCAAAGCTCGTTTGACTCTGGCTAATAGACGTGTTGGGTTGATCGGCTTAGCAATAAAATCAAAGAAACCCATTTCAAGTAGACGGTATTCTTCCTCTGGACTCGTTATTGCCGAGAGGGCAATCACCGGGGTCTTGTCAATTTCACCGTTGGTCTGCAATATACTGAACAGCTCCACTCCATCCATGCGTGGCATAACAATATTCGTAATGATAAGCTGCGGATGTAGCTGGGAGACAATTTTTAGGCCATCAGCACCATTTCCGGCGATGTGAACTGAATAACCCTCTTTTTTTAGAGCTTCTCCGACTGCACTTATTACATTATCCTGATTGTCAATGAGTAAGATAGTCTGGTTACTCTCTATCTTCTCGGCAGGAATCTCAGCTGAGTAGTATTTCTTGATTGCTCCCTTGATTTCATTAGGAGTTGCAACACAGGGTGAAATCTGCATGGCTAATTTGAAGGAGAGGTCGCTTTGTAATGCCATGTCAAGTGGATTCGACATCGCCAGGTAGAGAGTATTGTTGTCGATTTTTAGTGGGAAAATCTGGTGTGCCAGAGCGGTTTCTGAATCAATTTTATCGAGAACAGTCTGCGGAAAATGATGTTTGGAAATATTTTTGACGCGGGGAAATCCGAACTGTTTGGAGATTGCCGTTGCTATATCCTCTTCTAAAACGACATCCATACCTTCAAGGATTTTTCCAATCTGTTGGTTAGACCCTTTCTGTCTGAGCAGTGCTTGGTCTAAATTATCCTGAGAGATGATTTCATTCTCAACCAGGATTTCACCCATTTTCTTTCTGGCCATTATGTTGTTTCCCCGCAGTAAGGATATTGTTGGAATTACGGACTATATTCCACTTTCCTTTTGTTTGTTGGGATAATCACATTATATTTATTTTTTGTCAATAAATTATATTAAATAACAGACCCGCTTGATTGGATTTTTGGACTTTCAAGTGTATGGAAGAGCGATAACGATCTGTTGCCTCAAATGACTTGTCGGTATCAAAAGGTAGAAAAAATCCTGATTATTGATTCAAGGTATTCTGAATCTGACTTAAAACTTCAACCGCACCACCGGAAAAGGATAAATGTGGTGCCCTGATTTGCGGCTCGCGGGGGTTGATTCGTAAAACATTTGCCAGTTGGCGTTGCCCCAGTTGCTCACTGAGGTGGCGGATCGTCGGCAGAGAAGATCCGGCACCCATCTCAATGATGACCATTTTATTATCATCATTGAGTTGTAGAAACTCATCAAAATTTTCTTCCTGAATGGCAGAGCGTTTGGACAGCCACGAGTAGTCTCCAAACATCAGTATGTTGGGTCTTGCTACGCGTTGGCATTGTGGGCATCTGGGAACATCTCTAGCCCGCATGGTTGCTTCATCAATGATATATTCTGCTTCATTTGGCCAGATAGCATTGTTGCAAGGAACCGTACATTGCAGATGGTGTATTGACCCATGAACTTCAAGAACCCGATCTTCAGAGAACCCCGCCTTCTGAAATTGTCCATCGACATTTGAGGTAGCGATAAAATAATCGAGCTCAAACTCTTCAATCCAATCCAGAAGTAGTCTGAAGCCAGAGTGGGGGACTGTATTACGGTAGAGATTGGTACGGTGGCCATAGAAACCCCAGCCAAAATTTGGATCATCTTCAAAATGTTCTGGATTAGCGGCTTGAACGAAACTGAGTCCCAGACGTTGATACATTGGATAAGAGTTCCAGAACCCCTGGTTGCCGCGAAAATCAGGCAGTCCTGAATCAACTCCCATCCCCGCTCCGGCAGTTATCACTATGGCACCGGCATTACGAATAATATCTGCAGCTTCAGTGTAGCGGGGTTCGTGCATAATTTGCCTCCAGGTTCAGATGGCGACAGAAACAGATGTTGGGCTCAAGATATCTATCAGATTTTTTGGAGATAATTCTAGCAGCAGCCCACGCCGTCCACCATTGATTATTAATTTTTCCAGGTTAGCGATAGTTTCTTCCATAAAAACTGGCAGGGTTTGTCGGGTGCCAAAGGGTGAAATCCCGCCAGTTTGATAACCGGTCAAGCTATCCGCTCTGTCTACTGTGCAGGGGGTAACTCTCTTAACCTTCAACTGTCGAGCTAAATGTTTCAAAGATACCTGACAGTTACCATGCATCAGGACAATAAATGGGCGTTGCTGGTCATCCTCCATCACCAGAGTTTTGATGACTATATGCTCGTCGACCTGTAATTCTCTGGCACTGGCACGTGTGCCACCCTTGTCTTCATATTTGTAGCGGAGCGGGGTGAATTTAATTTTATGTTGTTTAAGTAACCGGATCGCCGGGGTGGCCGGGACTTTATCTCTCGCCATGATGATCCTTTTAGCCGATGAGCCAGGAAATTGGGATGAACGCTATACTTATAATTGTAGCCAGAGCGCAGGCTATGGCAAGCCCTTTAAACAATTTTTCAGTTTTACGTTGGTCGCGGATGGTGACCGGTAAAAACCAGCCAAAAACAACTCCCGCTAATGCACCACCCAGGTGGGCAGCGTTATCTGCACCAACTATGAAGCCAAAGACAAAAGCCATCAATGCCCACTGCAGCATAAAATTGCGGCGTTGAATACCAAGACTTCCTCCAACGCGATGATAATAGCTGA
>JAUVCS010000221.1 GCA_030590745.1 Desulfuromusa sp. | reverse complement strand
AAAATCGGTAAAAATCAATTTTCTGACTGGAGTACCACTGGCCATGGGACTTCCAGCAGCAAACAACTGAGAGCCAAACTCCTGGTGATCCAACCCGGATATCTCTTCCAACCAGGGAACCAGGTTGCGATCAAGTTCTGTGGTGGTGGGAGATTTCAAGATAACCGTATCAGAAAGTAATCCAGCCAGCAGCAAGCCAGCAATTTTCTTCTCAGGTTCAATCCCGGCTTGTTGATAGAGAGTTGACACCAGAGAGCAGGTACTTCCAAGGGGCTGGTTTATGAACTTGATCGGCAAATCAGTATGAAAGTTACCGAGGCGGTGGTGATCAATAACCTCTATAATTTCAACCTTATCGGCTCCTGGAACCGCTTGTGCCAGTTCATTATGATCAACCAGAATCAGCTTGATCGGTGATTTTTTTAATAAGTGACTCTTGGTCGCGACACCCTCTACCTGTCCATCAGCAGAACAGACAATAGCCCCCGATTGTTTTCCATGAATTAATTTCAACCGGAGATCTTCGAGTAAGTCATTTGGCTTAACCACCATAAAATCGGCTTCAGCCAGGAGTCCAACCGGGGTTGCCATCCGTGTCAACCAGACACAGTTGGCCGTATCGTAGTGGCTTACCAGGATGGAGACATTATTTTCAGCCGCCAGGGGGAGCAGTTTTTCTTCAACAGATGACCCCCCAGAAATAATCAATAAACGGACCCCGGCGGCAACGGCAAGACGTTGAATCCCGGGACGATCCCCGGTAATAAGAATTGTTTTTTCGGGGATAATTTCTTCAACCCAGCGACTGAAACTTGCTTCACGCCTGGCACCCACATGAAGATCAAGATTTTCTAACTGCTCAGAATTTGACAAATGTTGTGCTGTTGCACCAAGGCAACACTGAATAGAGCTGATCGAGGCGCGAATACGCCGCATTTTTTCCGGTTCAGTTGGCACCAGAAAAAACTCCGTCGCTTGTTTTAACAGCAACAGACCCTTTGCTTGCCCAGCATCATCAATCACTGGAAGTATCCGGATACGATGCCGATGATAGAGCTCCATCGCTTTCGACATTGGCTCCGATTGATGAATTGAGATCACCTTTTCAGTGACAACATCTTTGATCCGGGGATGGACATCAGTGAGTAATTTGGGAACATCAACTTCAAGACGGTCCAGTACATATTGGGTCTGATAATTGATTGTTCCGGCTCTGGCCGCGCTGACTCCCGTTAACCCCTGCTGTCGGCGCAACTCTGCATAGGCGATTGCGCTGCAAATCGAGTCTGAATCAGGGTTTCGATGACCAATCACAAAAACTTTATCAGCTTCCTGCACAGATAGCCCTTTCCCGGTTCATGGCAAGACTTGAAATTTGGCTGCCATGTTTCCATAGTTAAGAACGTTATTAAAACTGGTAGCGGTGGTAATTATCTCACTGAAAACAATCATCTCTTGACGAAAAAGAGTCTTGCTATTAATATCCATATATTCAAAATATACTAAGGAGTTTACTATGACCGAAGCAACTGAAAAACAACCATTTGAATCTGATCATAGCTGTGATCGGGAATCGGAAATCCTGAAAGTTCTTGGTCATCCAATTCGCCTGAAGATAGTTGCAGGGTTGATGTCACAATCGTGTAATGTCAAAAAAATATGGGAATGTCTCTCTCTTCCCCAGGCGACTGTTTCCCAACACCTCGCACTCCTGAAAAACAAAAATATTATTACTGGGCGACGTGAAGGAGTTGAGGTTTACTACCAGGTCACATCACCCGAAGCGATTCGGATTGTCGGTGCTATTTTTGGTGATTCCTTTTCTTGTCACTAGTGTCCCGTTTGGTTAATCCTATCCTTTAATTCTGGCTCTTTTGCTTGCTACCTGCGTTATACCTCTTTGCTTTAGCGCAAGCTAGGGCTGCATCGGCATGCCTTGGCAACAACTCAGAATTATGCGTCACGATTAACCAAACGGGACACTAGGAGGCTGTCGGGCTATCCATGAACTGGCTGCAAATCCGTGAATTTTCGCTTCAGTCCGTATAGTCCGACAGTCTCCTGGTTTCCAGTTAAAACAACAAAAAATGGCCATCTATAAGAGACGGCCATTTTTTGTTGTTTTAAACATTATTTACTTACCGGAACGAATTGTCGCTACGGTTTTCCCACGGATTCCCCAATTTTCCGCAGCAATCTCCTCGATAATAACATGAGTCGCTTCAGGGTTTTTACCTAAAACCTCCTTCATCGCGACAGTAATCCGCTCCATCAGTTCCTCTTTTTTCTCAGCGCTGATCCCTTCAAGTGCACGTACAGTAACAACCGGCATTTTTCAGCCTCCTTTCAACACATTTTATAAACAGATTTCTGTGAGTATAGCCCGATAATAGAAAAAGCAATAGTCAAATCGTTCTGACAGGGTGTTGAAAAACGTTTTCGAGGGCTTGAGTGCAAGGCGAAAAATACCGAAAAAGCGCAGTTTACACCCTGTAAATAAGCATTTTGAGGAAATTTTCAACACAGCAACCGCAACGCAGATAGTTTTTTTTAACAGCCTGCTAAATCACTGCAGCATACTGATTCTTGTTTTTTTTTACCGGGCTGGCTTTTTTACACCGGGCGAGGTCAAAGTAATAGACCCGCACCCACTTAAACTGTTCAATTAACTTTATAATGGAGTATATTCAAGCCTTTATCCCGATTTTTTTCAGGGAATCGATCATCTGAATAATAAATCTGCAACAATTGAGCTTTCTGACAAAAGTTTGTGACCAGCTGCCGGACACCTTCAGAAACCAAGTGTGGACTACTCAGGCAAAACAGAATTTCGCCCCCGGGTTTCAACAATAGTGGTAATTTTTGAACTAATTTAGGCCAATCCCGTTGGGGTTG
>JAUVCS010000200.1 GCA_030590745.1 Desulfuromusa sp. | reverse complement strand
TATACTTGGGCGCAAATTGCGGCGATTGCTACCCAGCTCAACGGCAAACCGGCCCACTGTTTTTCACTCCCACGCGGACTGATATCCATCGTCGGTCGAATCAATATGGCGATAGCATCTCTGAGTAGCTATCAACCGATGATGACCCCGGGAAAAGTGAGAGAAATTTTCCATCCGGACTGGGTCAGTGACAATACCGCAATTACCCAAGCTGTTGGCTGGCAACCCAAAATTTTATTTTCTGACGGAATGAGACGCCTTTTTTATTAAAGACTCTTTTTTAGTGTAGGAGCTCTAAAAGTTATGACGACCCCAGAATACGATACAATTTTCCAACAGGTTGAGGCTCTGCTTCAGGAACATGCTCGGTTGCAGGCACCAATCAAGGATGATACAGATTTAATCAATGACCTGGGTTTTGACTCGTTAAAACTTATGGAGATGCTGGAAGAGGTGGAAGATATGTTTGATATCACTTATCCATTAAATGACCTGTCAAATTTACAGACGGTCAAAGATTTTGTGCTGCAGATTCAACAGATTGTTGGTAGAGAATAATGGGCCTTCTGGATAAGCTAAATGCTATCGCAGCCACTCGCGAGACTCTGCTTCCGGAAGGAATTAACCCTTTCAGTGTTGTCATTGAAGAAATTTATTCTGCTACCGAGGGTTCTATCGATGGCCAGCGGGTTATCTTGGCCGGAACCAACAATTACCTTGGTTTGACTTTTGACCCACGGTGTATAGCGGCTGCCCAGGAAACTTTGAGTAAAGAGGGGACCGGGACAACTGGGTCGCGAATGGCCAATGGTACTTTTTTTGGACACCGTGCCCTGGAAAAAGAGTTGGCCCTTTTTTATGGTTGCAACAGCGCCATTGTTTTTTCAACCGGTTTTGTCACCAACCTGGGGGTGATTTCCACCCTGGCTGGGCCGGGAGACGTCATTGTTCTGGATGCTGACTCTCATGCGAGCATCTATGATGCCTGCAGGATGAGTGGTGCCGAAATGATTCGCTTTCGTCACAATAATATGGTCGATCTGGAAAAAAAGCTTGGCCGACTGGGATCGAAAAGTGCAAATACTCTGATTATTGTAGAGGGTATCTACAGCATGTTGGGGGATTGTGCGCCATTGGCAGAGATTGTCGCTCTGAAGAAAAAATATGGGACCTGGCTGATGGTTGATGAAGCCCACTCGATGGGGGTGTTGGGGGAGCGGGGTCGCGGACTGTCTGAAGCTGTCGGTGTGGAAGAGGATGTTGATTTCACGGTTGGAACTTTCAGTAAAAGCTTGGGAGCGATTGGTGGTTACTGTGTCAGTAATCATCGAGAACTCGATCTGGTTCGCTACCTCAGCCGTTCATATATATTTACGGCGTCACCGTCCCCGGCATCAATTTCATCAGTCCGGACAGCTTTAAAAGTCATCGGCTCAGAGCCGCAATTACGGACAAAACTGTGGAAAAATGTTGAGCAACTCTATCAGGGGCTCAAGCAATTGGGTTTTGAACTCGGGGCTGATCCAAGTCCGATTGTTGCGATCCGCGTCCCAACTAAAGAGAGTGCTCTTTTTGCCTGGAAAGCAATATTGGTAAAAGGTATCTACGTCAACCTGGTCTTCCCCCCCGCTGCCCCGGCAGGACTGTCCTTGCTGCGTTGTAGTATCAGTGCCGCCCATACCTCCGAGCAGATCGATTATATTCTGAAAACTTTTGCCGATCTGAAACCAATGATGACGGCAACAACATAAATTTGATCAGGCTTTTAACGGGAGAGTGATCAGATGGTATGTAGAGTAAAGGAACGAGTGAGTCGCCTTGGGATGCTGTCGGACCATCCATGAACTGGCTGCACTTGAGAGTTGAATTTGCGGACTGCTTTTTCTTGACCATGACGGGGAATATTTAGTAGATTCGATCTTTAATTATATGCAGGATTTAGTATGTTCACTTGAGCGAAGTGGATAACCAGATATCTTTGTGGTTGCCATTACGCTGGATGGTGTCGCGATAATTTGCAGAACTAAATAAAAACTTTCGTATCAAAAACAGAAACGGCCTTAAGGAGGCAAAAATGCGCAAACTTACAATCGATGGCAAAGTCATCCAGGATGATGGTAAATGCTATGTCATTGCAGAAATCGGACATAACCATCAAGGAGAGCTTGATACTGCAAAAGAGATGTTCAAAGCAGCAAAGGAATGTGGAGCGGATGCTGTAAAACTTCAGAAGCGGAACAATCGTGAACTGTTTACTACTGCAGGATATAACAAGTCCTATGATAACCCCAACAGCTACGGTGAGACTTACGGGGAACACCGTGAATTTCTCGAGTTCGGCGAGGTAGAATTTAAGGAACTGAAGGCTTACGCCGCTGAGATCGGTATTACCATGCTTGCCACAGCCTTCGATTTCTCCAGTGCAGATTTCCTGGAAAAACTTGATATGCCGGCCTTCAAGATGGCTTCCGGAGACCTGAAAAACATTCCACTGCTCACCTATGTCGCTAAATTTCAAAAGCCAATGATCGTTAGCACCGGTGGTGGCACTATGGAAGATGTCAATCGTGCTTATGATGCCATTATGCCGATCAACCAGCAACTCTGTATCTTGCAGTGCACGGCAGGCTATCCGGCTGAATTCGATGAACTGAATTTGTCGGTTATCAACACCTATCGTGAAAGGTTCGACAATATCACTATAGGTCTATCTTCGCATGATAATGGCATTGCTATGCCGCTGGCGGCTTACATGCTGGGAGCAAGATTGGTCGAAAAACATTTTACCTTGAACCACACCTTGAAAGGTACGGATCACGCCTTTTCACTTGAGCCTACCGGTTTCCGTAAAATGGTTCGCGATCTGGAGCGGGTCAAGGTTGCCATCGGTAACGGTGTCAAGCAGCCTTATGACAGTGAAGTGGCTCCTCTCATAAAGATGGGTAAAAAGCTTGTGGTTGCGCACGATTTGCCGGCCGGTCATACAATCCAACGTGAAGATATCGCTATCAAATCACCGGGAGATGCACTGCCACCATATGAAATGGATAAAATTATCGGGCGTGTAACCCGTGAGGCAATGAAACAAGATGATGACATCACCTTTGAAGTTTTGAATGGTTCCGAGCATAAGGCAACCTCGTCATCGTGAATAACTTGTTCAGTTTAAAGA
>JAUVCS010000008.1 GCA_030590745.1 Desulfuromusa sp. | reverse complement strand
CCGCTTAGGGACCTCTCTTCTCCTTGGCATAGCGTCCTCTTCCTCAGACTTTTTAAGTTACTTCGGGCGCTTAGCGCCGTATTTAGAGCGGCCCTGCTTACGATCCTTAACACCAGCAAGATCGAGAGTGCCACGCACAATATGATAACGGACGCCGGGCAAATCCTTAACCCGACCACCACGAATTAAAACAACAGAGTGCTCCTGCAGATTATGTCCAACTCCGGGGATATAAGAAGTGACGACCATCCCGTTGGTCAAACGTACACGAGCAACCTTCCGCAAAGCGGAATTAGGTTTTTTTGGAGTCGTTGTGTATACACGAGTACAAACCCCACGTCTCTGCGGACAAGACTTAAGTGCAGGCGCAGTTGATTTTACAACCTTTTTCTTACGCCCATTGCGGATCAATTGGTTAATTGTTGGCATCTAGATTCTCCCAAATCTCTTGCATTTTTTCAGTCATTCAGACTGACATTTCCGTGGGGAAAAACCCGCTGACATTATCAATCAGCTCTGGCTTTGTCAAGCTCTTTTCTCTTAACTGTAAAATATTCTTTACTGACCAGAAGAGCTCAGGATCAATAACTTTTTCTCCCTAATCGGCCCCTGCTGGTGTTTCTATTTCTGTATCATCTATCTCAATCGGCTCTTCCATCTTAATTTCAGGTTCCGGAATTAACAGTTCTGCAGATCGATACTTGGAAACTCCGGTTCCGGCAGGAATCAAACGACCCATGATGACGTTTTCCTTCAGGCCCCTTAGTAAGTCAACTTTCCCCTGGATTGAAGCCTGTGTCAGCACTTTGGTCGTCTCCTGGAAAGAAGCAGCAGAGATAAATGACTCTGTTGACAGCGATGCCTTGGTGATCCCCAGCATAATCGGCTCACCGATTGCAGGCTCTCCACCAGCGGCTAGAACCTTAGTATTTTCCGCCTCAAAGACCCAACGATCAATCTGATCATCGATCAGGAAATTAGTATCGCCAACCTCCTTGATCTGGACCTTCCGCAGCATCTGTCGAACAATCGTTTCAATATGCTTATCGTTGATTTTAACACCCTGCAAACGATAAACCTCCTGAACTTCATCGACGAGATATTTTGAAAGTTCCTTACTACCAAGAACCCGTAGAATATCGTGCGGATTACTGGACCCATCAACCAGCTCTTCACCTGCGTGGATAGAGTCCCCCTCATGTACCGAAATATGCTTCCCTTTAGGGATGAGGTATTCGCCGGGGTCGCCAATTTCTGGAGTCACAATAATCTTGCGCTTCCCTTTGGAGTCCTTGCCATAGGAAACAATTCCGTCAATTTCGGAAATGACGGCAAGTTCCTTTGGTTTGCGTGCTTCAAACAGTTCTGCAACACGGGGCAGACCCCCGGTAATATCTTTGGTCTTGGTTGTCTCACGCGGGATCTTTGCAAGAATAGCTCCGGCATGCAGAACCATCCCCTCTTCTACAGAGATATTGGCACCAATCGGCAACATGTAACGTGCCTGTGTTCCGTTTGGCAACTTGACAGTTTTGCCATCCTCTCCCTTCAGCGTTATCCGTGGTCGCTTGTCGGCAGATTTAGCCTCTGTAACAACCTTACGTGAAAGGCCGGTCACTTCATCAACCTGCTCTTCCATCGTGACCCCTTCAGCTATGTCACCATAGTGAACCACACCACCAACCTCGGTAATAATTGGAACAGTGTAGGGGTCCCATTCCGCTAACATTTCACCGCTCTTGATCTCTCCACCTTCATGTCGAGTCAATCTGGCACCATAAACAACTGCATAGCGTTCCCGCTCACGACCGGTCTCATCAACCACGGCAATTTCACCCTTACGGTTCATAACCACCGGGAAACCATCTGCATTGTCAACCGTCGTCAAATTAATAAATTTGAGCGAACCGTCAAACCGTGCTTCCAATGCCGTCTGTTCCGCACGCCGTGAAGCAGTACCACCGATATGGAAAGTCCGCATAGTCAGCTGAGTACCAGGTTCACCAATTGACTGTGCCGCAATAACACCAACGGCCTCGCCAAGGTTGACCAGATGACCCCGTGCCAGATCTCGACCATAACAATAAGCACAGATACCACGCTTACTCTTACAGGTGAGAACCGAGCGGATTTTAACCCTCTCAATTCCGGCATCTTCAATGATGGCAACCAGCGCCTCATCGATCAATTGGTTTGCTTCAACCAGAAGCTTATCGGTTACCGGATCAACAATATCGTCCAATGCCACCCGACCAAGAATCCGGTCGCCGACCCGTTCGATAACTTCACCACCTTCGGTCAGGGAGGAGACTTCTATCCCATCGATTGTGTCACAATCCTGTTCGATGATAATGGCATCCTGGGCAACGTCAACCAGACGTCTGGTCAAGTAACCGGAGTTTGCAGTTTTCAACGCGGTATCGGCCAGACCCTTACGGGCACCGTGAGTTGAAATAAAGTACTGCAAAACCGTCAGCCCTTCACGGAAGTTAGCGGTAATCGGCGTTTCAATAATTGAACCATCCGGCTTAGCCATCAAACCACGCATTCCAGCCAGCTGGCGAATCTGTTGTGCACTCCCCCGCGCACCGGAATCGGCCATCATGTGGATCGCGTTAAATGACGATACTTCAACCTCTTCCCCGCTCTCGGAGGTTATTTTTTCGACAGCAATATTGCCCAGCATGGTCCCCGCAATATCCTCTGTACACTTGGCCCAGATATCAATAACCTTATTGTAGCGCTCACCATCGGTAATCAGACCCTCGGTATACTGCCGCTGGATATCCTTGACCTCATTAGCTGAAACCTTGATTCTTGCTTCTTTTGTTGTAGGAATGACCATGTCATCAAGGCAGATTGAAACCCCGGCCAAACTTGAGTAACGGAAACCGGTCTCCTTGATTTTATCAGCAAGAATAACTGTCTCTTTATTTCCGGCAAAACGGAAGCTGATATCAATAAGATCGGCAACCTGCTTTTTACCCATGACGTTATTAACATGCTTAAAGTCAATGGCATCAGGGACAACTTCACGAAACAAAATACGTCCGACCGTTGTTGCAATACGCTCAACCGGAGCCCCCTTAACGGGAGACATACGGACAGTGATCGCAGCCTGAAGATCAGCTTCACCGGCATCATAAGCCATACGAACCTCTTCCCGTGAGGCAAACACCTTACCGGTACCGGCCACAAATGGCCGTTCTTTGGTCATATAATACAACCCGAGAACCATATCCTGAGACGGAACAATAATTGGCTTTCCACTGGCCGGCGAGAGGATGTTGTTCGTCGACATCATCAGCACTCGGGCTTCAATCTGGCTCTCTACTGAGAGGGGCAGATGGACTGCCATCTGGTCACCATCAAAGTCAGCGTTAAAGGCAGTACAGACCAGCGGGTGCAATTGAATTGCCTTACCTTCGATCAAAACCGGCTCAAAAGCTTGAATACCGAGACGGTGCAAAGTCGGAGCCCGGTTCAACATAACCGGGTGTTCCTTGATCACTTCCTCAAGAACATCCCAGACCTCGGACTTCTCTTTTTCTACCATTTTCTTGGCGCTTTTAACTGTCGTTGATAAACCCCTCTCATCGAGCTTTTGATAGATGAAAGGTTTAAACAGTTCAAGAGCCATTTTTTTCGGCAAACCACACTGGTGCAGTTTCAACTCAGGACCGACAACGATAACTGAACGTCCTGAGTAATCAACCCGCTTACCAAGCAGATTCTGGCGGAAACGACCACCCTTGCCTTTAAGCATATCGGACAATGATTTCAGTGGACGCTTGCTTGGACCGGTAATTGCCCGGCCACGCCGACCGTTATCAAAAAGTGCATCGACCGCCTCTTGAAGCATCCGCTTTTCGTTGCGGATAATAACTTCTGGAGCACGTAGCTCCATCAGTCGCTTAAGGCGATTGTTCCGGTTGATGACCCGACGATAGAGATCATTCAAATCCGATGTTGCGAATCGACCGCCATCCAAGGGGACCAACGGGCGCAACTCTGGGGGGAGAACCGGAACGGTTTCAAGAATCATCCATTCCGGCAGATTACCACTCTGCCGGAATGAATTAATGACCTTCAGCCGTTTGGAAACCTTTTTCCGTTTGGCTTCACTGGTTGCCTCTTTCATTTCGATCCGCAGCTGATCACCAACTTCAACCAGATCGATTTCAACCAATAATTCGCGAACCGCTTCAGCGCCCATTCCCGCGACAAATTGTCCGGCAAATTCATCCATTGCCTCGCTGTATTTATCCTCAGGAAGCAATTGCCCCTTCACCAGTGAGGTTTCGCCCGGATCAAGGACCACATAGGCCTCAAAATAGAGAACCTTCTCCAGATCCTTCAAGGTCATGTCCAGCAATGCACCTATCCGCGACGGTAAAGACTTGAGGAACCAGATATGGGCAACGGGACAAGCCAGATCAATATGCCCCAACCGTTCACGCCGAACCTTGCTCGGAATGACTTCAACACCACATTTTTCACAAACAATACCGCGATGTTTCATCCGCTTGTATTTACCGCAATTACATTCATAGTCCTTGGTTGGACCAAAGATTTTGGCGCAGAAAAGACCATCCCGCTCAGGCTTAAAAGTCCTGTAATTGATGGTTTCCGGCTTTTTTACTTCACCAAATGAACGTTCACGGATTTTCTCCGGCGACGCCAACGAAAGTTGAATGGAGTTAAAACTCAATGGGTCTTTCGGACGGTCAAAGAGACTGAAAATATCTTCCAAAACGCATTCTCCTCGTAGGATGAGTGCCTTAATTTCTATAATTTACAATTTAACGATTACTGTCAGGGTTAACTTTGCTACTCTTCAAGCAGATCAACATCCAGACAAAGAGCCTGTAATTCTTTGATCAACACGTTAAATGACTCTGGCAAACCAGCTTCAAGGGTATGTTTACCCTTAACAATCGCTTCATACATCCGGGTTCGACCGGCAACATCATCTGACTTGACAGTCAAGAACTCCTGTAACGCATGAGCAGCACCATAAGCCTCCATTGCCCAGACTTCCATCTCACCAAGTCGCTGTCCACCAAACTGTGCCTTACCACCGAGCGGTTGCTGGGTAACCAGACTATATGGACCAATTGACCGTGCGTGGATTTTATCATCAACCAAATGATGCAGTTTGAGCATATACATGATACCGACGGTTACCTTTTCCCTGAACGCTTCTCCCGTTTTCCCATCATACAGGGTCATTTGACCACTTGTATCGAATCCGGCACGCTCAACTTCTTTCTTGATCAACTTTTCACTGACCCCCTCAAAAACCGGGGAGGCCATTGGTACACCCTGATACAATCGTCGGGCCAGGACCTTGAGATCATCTTCGTCAAGACCGTCAATAAAACTATTCAGGGCTTTATCATTGTAGGCCTCTTTGATCTGCTTTTTCAGAGCCTTCTCACTATATTGTTCTTCAAGGACTGCTCTGATCTGGTTGCCCAATCCACGCGCAGCCAAACCGAGGTGGGTTTCGAGAATCTGCCCAACGTTCATCCGTGACGGGACACCGAGGGGATTGAGAACAATCTCAACCGGGGTACCATCTTCCATGTAGGGCATATCTTCCTGTGGAAGAATTCGCGACAGAACACCTTTATTACCGTGCCGGCCAGCCATTTTGTCGCCAACCTGCAATCTGCGCTTGATCGCAATATAAACCTTCACCATCTTGATAACCCCAGGAGGGAGATCATCGCCACGTTTGCACTTGTCAATCTTGTCATCGAAAACAGCCGTGACGACCTGCTCACGTTCTGCCAGACGAGCCAGGAGATTGGCAACTTTTTCTTCGGCATCATTGTTGCCCGTCACCGAGATTTCCTGAATCCGGGTAAAAGGAACTTTAGCAAAAGTTTCTTCGGTAATTTTACGTCGTGCCGGGAGCAGAGTACTTTCCGTTTCATCCTCAATAGCGACCGCAGAGGTCAATCCAACCAGCAAAGAACTGATTTTATTGCGGGTCGATTTTCGCAGAATACGGATTTCATCTTCTCGATCCTTCAGTAGCTTTTCAATTTCACGTGCTTCAATCTGCTCAGTCCGGGCATCTTTATCAAAACCCTTACGGGAGAAAACCCGGGCACCGATAATAACACCCTCTTCACCCGGAGGTACCCGTAATGAAGTATCCCTGACATCGCCGGCTTTTTCTCCAAAAATTGCCCGCAGCAGTTTCTCTTCAGGAGAGAGTTGAGTCTCCCCTTTCGGGGTGATCTTTCCAACCAGAATATCTCCAGATTTGACACTTGCACCAATACGGATTATTCCGGATTCATCCAGGTCACTTAAAGCATCTTCTCCAAGGTTGGGAATATCATCGGTAATTTCTTCTTTCCCAAGCTTGGTATCCCGGGCAACACACTCAAATTCCTCAATATGAATCGAGGTATAGCGGTCATCCTGAACAATTTTTTCAGAAATCAGGATCGAATCTTCAAAGTTGTAACCGTGCCACGGCATAAATGCGACCAGAACGTTCTGACCAAGAGCTAATTCACCCCACTGAGTAGAAGGACCATCCGCAATAACCTCACCACGGATAATCTTGTCCCCAACTTTGACAATCGGCTTCTGATTGATACAGGTGTTCTGATTAGAGCGGCTGAACTTATGAAGATTATAAATATCGACACTAGCACCTGTCTCATCAATATCCTGATCATCTATCTGAACCACAATCCGATCAGCATCAACGCTCTCCACAGCACCGCTATGGCGGGCGATAACCGAGTTCCCCGAATCATGGGCAACAATTCGCTCCATACCCGTACCAACCAGAGGAGCATCGGTACGCAACAGCGGCACAGCCTGACGCTGCATATTGGAACCCATCAGGGCCCGGTTAGCATCATCATTTTCCAGGAACGGGATCAAAGCAGCAGCAACCGAAACAATCTGCTTCGGTGATACATCCATTAAATCAATCTGGTCGGGTGGCAAGAGTAAAAACTCGCCAGTTTGACGCACATTGACTAATTCATTGACAAAGATACCTTCGTCATCAATCGGCGCATTTGCCTGGGCAATTGCGTGCCCCTCTTCTTCGAGTGCTGAGAAATATTTTATCTCTGAGCTGACCTGACCATCTTTAACAATCCGGTAGGGGGTCTCAACAAAGCCATATTCATTAATCCGAGCATAGGTTGCCAAAGAAGCAATCAAGCCGATATTCGGCCCCTCGGGGGTCTCAATCGGACAGACCCGCCCATAGTGGGTAGGATGAACGTCCCGTACTTCAAAACCAGCCCGCTCCCGAGTCAAACCACCCGGTCCCAATGCTGACAAACGACGCTTATGAGTCACCTCGGAAAGCGGATTGGTTTGATCCATAAACTGCGAAAGCTGAGATGAACCAAAAAATTCTTTAACCACCGCTGAAACAGGTTTGGAATTGATCAAATCATGCGGCATCAAGCTATCAACATCCTGCAAACTCATCCGCTCTTTAATCGCCCGCTCCATCCGTACCAGACCAACCCGATACTGATTTTCAAGCAGTTCACCAACCGCTCTGACCCGACGATTACCCAAGTGATCAATATCATCAACTGTCCCCTCACTATCGCGGAGACCGACAAGATAACGAACCACACCCAGAACATCTTCTTTGGTCAAAGTCGACAGTTCCAAGGGACTGTCAACCCCGAGTTTATGATTGAGCTTCAGGCGGCCAACGGCCGAAATATCATACCGATCGGGGTTAAAAAACAGACTTTCAAACAGGGTCGTAGCAGTTCTGATGGTTGGTGGGTCACCGGGCCGTAAGCGGCGGAAAATCTCTATAATTGCATCCTCAGCCGTCTCAACTTTGTCAACCCGCAATGTATCACTGATATAGGAACCGACATAGAGATGGTCGACGAATAAGATGGAGAAGGTATCAATCTTTTTCTCCCTCAATTCTTCTAGTTTTGCCTCAGTCAGTTCACCATTACACTCCAGCAGCACCTCACCGGTGGCTTCATCAACAATATCGCTGACAACAACCTGTCCGACCAGATCCTCTGCCGTGATCGGAATCGATTCTATCCCCTCATCATTGAGCTTGCGGATAGCGGCGCGGGTAAATTTACGGTTCTCTTTAACCAGCACTTCACCTGAAGCAGAGAGGACATCCGAACTGGCACGTTTACCAGCCAGAAGGTCAAAGTTAACCTTTTTGGCATAACTTTTCCCATCCCAGGAGATCTCTTCAAAATCATAGTAGTATTTGAGCAGCTCTTCAGTTGTATAGCCGAGAGCTTTCAGCAGTACGGTCGCTGGAAGTTTACGCCGCCGATCGATGCGAACCCAAAGAAGATCCTTGTGATCAAAATCAAAATCGAGCCATGAGCCACGGTAAGGGATAACCCGCGCACTGAAAAGTATTTTACCGCTGGAATGGGTCTTCCCTTTATCATGGGAAAAGAAAACCCCCGGCGAACGATGCAGCTGGCTGACGATAACCCGCTCTGTGCCATTGATAATAAAGGTTCCATTCTCCGTCATCAGGGGACTTTCACCAAAATAGACCTCCTGCTCCTTGATGTCACGAATCGACTGAGTACCAGCTTCTTTGTCGACATCCCAGCTCACAAGTCGAACCTTGACTTTAATTGGAGCGGCGAAGGTCATGCCACGTTGATGGCACTCCTCTTCATCATATTTTGGTGGCCCTAGACTATAGGAGACATACTCCATGGAGCAGGTATCACTAAAATCATGAATTGGGAAAACAGAGCGGAAAACCGACTCCAACCCTCGTTGCTTTCGCTCGGAAGAGGGGAGTTCCGCCTGTAAAAACCTTTTATAAGAAGTTTTTTGAATATCAATGAGGTTTGGAATATCAATGATATTCGTAACCTTTGCAAAGTGCTTCCTGAGGAGCGGGTTATTCGCAAACGAATACGCCATGTTTTCTCCTTTGGGGTCGGTTCGCGGGGTAAAGTAACCCCGGCTGACACCAATCGGGACCTAAAGAAAGATCCACCCCGGCAACTTACCGGGCTGACAACGACAATAGCCAAGGCCGCACCAGGCGGCCTTGGCTAAAAACACACTAGGGGGTAGTAGCAGCTATTTCAGCTCCACACTGGCGCCAGCTTCTTCAAGTTGCTTCTGAACATCAGCGGCCTCGTCCTTGGAAACCCCTTCCTTAACTGTACCAGGAGCTCCATCAACCAATTCTTTGGCTTCTTTCAGGCCCAGACCAGTGATAGAACGAACAGCCTTGATAACATTAATTTTCTTCTCACCAAAACTGGTCAGAATAACATCAAACTCAGTCTGTTCTTCAGCGGCAGCAGCATCAGCAGCAGGAGCTGCAGCAGCGGCAACCGGAGCTGCAGCAGACACACCAAATTTCTCTTCAAGTTCCTTAACGAACTCTGACATTTCCAGAACGGTCATTTTTTCAATAAATTCTACAACTTGCTCTTTAGTAATTTCAGCCATTTTTTCCTCCAAATTTATGTTTATAACTTAAGGTTTTTTATTAATTTATGCAGCTTTGTTCTGACCAATAGAATTCAACACCTGAACCAGTGAACGAGGTATTGCAGCCATAGTTCCAACAAAATTAGTTATTGGAGCATTCATGGAGCTCAAAGCCTTAGCCAGTAGCTCTTCACGGCTCGGTAAAGCAGCTAAAGCACTGATTTCCGCAACCGAGAGCAGTTTACCACTCAAAACTCCAGCTTTCAGTTCGAATGCATCAATTTCTTTGGCAAACTTGCTGAGAATTTTAGCGGGAGCAACCGGATCGGTACCAGACAACGCAATCGCTGTGGGACCGGCGCAGTAAGGCTGTAGCGCCTCGGCTGGAGTGCCCTGTGCCGCCAGTTTCAGCAGATTATTTTTAACCACCCGGTATTCAACCCCGGCTTGGGTTAATTCACGCCGCAGTTGAGTAGCCTGTTCAACATTAATCCCACGGTAATCAGCCAGAAACGTTGCTTGTGTTTCTGTCAGACGTTTGGTTAAGTCCTGAACAATCTGTTCTTTTTCTGTTCTATTCATATACTCTCCTCCTTTCGTTAAGATCCTGGGATATAATATCCCGCCCAAGTCGAGTTGAGGGGGGAGAGAGACGACTGTGTCGTCACAGCACCCGATAGCCTCGGCAGGTGGTCATCCATTAAATGCTTTGCATACCTGCTGTCTTTGACTCTGAGCCTGCAATCAAGTAATTACCTACTTGAATAAAGCCTGTAATTGTGGAATATCGAGATTGATACCCGCACCCATGGTACTGGTCAATGTAACCTTCTTCAGGTAAGTTCCCTTAGCTGTTGACGGCTTTGCCTTGATCAGGACATCGATCAGCATCATGATATTTTCTTTGAGCTTCTCAACATCAAAAGAAACCTTACCAACCGGGGCGTGAATAATACCAGCCTTTTCAACCCGGTATTCAACCTTTCCCGATTTAGCCTCTTCAATAGCGCGTGTCACGTCCATGGTGACGGTACCAACCTTAGGGTTAGGCATCAAACCACGTGGACCCAGGACACGACCTATCTTCCCGACAACACCCATCATATCCGGTGAAGCGATGGCCGTATCAAAATCGAACCAGCCGCCCTTGATCTTTTCAGCGAGATCCTCCGCACCAACATAGTCTGCACCAGCAGCCTCTGCTTCCTGCGCTTTTTCTCCCTTGGCAAAGACCAGCACCCGAATAGTCTTACCAAGACCGTTTGGCAAAACAACTGCACCACGGATCATTTGATCAGCCTTGCGCGGGTCGACACCTAAGCGGACACTCAAGTCCACTGTTTCATCGAACTTTGCATAGGAACCTTTCTTAAGCAGTTCCAAAGCTTCCTCAAGTCCATAGAGCTGAGAACGATCAACCAACTCTTTAGCATTTTTGATATTTTTACCTGTTGCCATCTTCTATCTCCACGACTCGCCGCTTCAGGCGACTTCTATTCCCATGCTACGCGCAGTGCCTTCAATGATCCGCATTGCCGCTTCTTCCGAGAAAGCATTGAGGTCAGGCATCTTCAGGCGAGCGATCTCAAGAACCTGATCCTTGGTAACCTTACCCACCTTCTCCTTATTCGGGACACCAGAACCCTTTTTTAATTTCGCTGCACGCAGCAACAAAACAGCTGCAGGCGGTGTTTTGGTAATATAGGAAAAGGAACGATCAGCATAAACCGTAATCACCACCGGGGTGATCAAACCGGCCTGTTCCTGGGTCTTAGAGTTAAAGTGTTTGCAAAACTCCATGATGTTGACCCCATGCTGTCCAAGTGCTGGACCAACCGGAGGGGAAGGGTTTGCCTGCCCCGCAGGGATCTGCAATTTAATCTGTCCAATAATTTTCTTGGCCATTACTGACTCCTTAAACGAACGAAACGTATCCCAGCTCAGCTGGTTTTTTCAACCTGTATAAATTCTAATTCCACGGGGGTAACCCGACCGAAAATACTAACCATAACCTTCAACGTGCCACGATCAGGACGAACGTCCTCCACCATGCCGGTAAAGTTAAGAAATGGTCCATCAACAACACGAACCGTCTCACCAATCTCAAATTCAACCTTTGGCTTCGGCTTCTCAATTCCCTCTTCCATCCGATCGGTAATCTTTGCCACTTCAGCATCAGAAATAACCGGGGGAGTTTGCCCGCCGCCAACGAAACCAGTGACCTTCGAGGTTCCAGTGACAACATGCCAGGTATCATCATTGAGCTCCATACGCACCAGAATATAGCCGGGAAAAAACTTGCGCAACGAGGTTTTACGCTCACCTTTACGCATTTCAACCACAGTCTCTGAGGGGATTAAAATCTCCTCAAAATGGTCTTCCACAGCCATCGAACGAATCCGCTCTTCAAGGCTTAATTTGACCTTATTTTCATACCCTGAATAGGTATGAACGCCGTACCATTTCATTGTCATGGTAAAGTCCTTTTTCTCCTCAACCGAGAATCAGGCGGATAAGGCGCGAAAGAATCACATCGACACCACCAAGAAAGATCGCACAAACCACCACCAAGACAATTACAACCATCGTTGAAGCATAGGTATCTTTCTTAGATGGCCAGGTAACCTTCTTCAGTTCTGCTTTGACATTGGCTAAAAACTCGTTTAATTTTCCAAACATCGATCTATTGGCCTCGCTGAGGTACTAGTTCGCATTTATGGCAGGCCAGGAGGGATTCGAACCCCCAACACCCGGATTTGGAGTCCGGTGCTCTAGCCGTTAGAGCTACTGGCCTACAATTCTATCCTGGTTTCCCGCCGTTACCCCCTATTTAGTTTCCTTATGGGGGGTGTGCTTCCGGCAGAAGCGACAGTACTTGTTAAACTCCAGCTTGTCTGGAGTGTTTCGCTTGTTTTTCGTCGTCGTGTAATTTCGTTGCTTACACTCAGTACAAGCAAGAGTGACAATGTCACGCATAGCACTTACCTCTTAATTCCCTTTTGCCAGCAGCAAAGGGGAGTAATTCACTAATATTACTCGACAACTTCACTGACCACACCGGCACCGACAGTTCGGCCACCTTCGCGGATTGCAAAGCGTAGTTCTTTATCCATGGCGATCGGGGTGATCAATTCTGCCGTTATGGAGATATTATCTCCGGGCATGACCATC
>JAUVCS010000051.1 GCA_030590745.1 Desulfuromusa sp. | reverse complement strand
ACCATAGCATTGGCTTTAAGGGTTCCACCAGTGGAAACCAGATCGACAATCCGCTCTGACAGACCAACCAGTGGAGCTAACTCAATTGAGCCGTAGAGCTTGATCAACTCCACCTGAATCCCCTTTGCAGCAAAATAACGCTCAGTAATATTGGGATATTTAGTAGCGACCCGGATATTTGACCAGTTGAGAGGGTTATCCGATTTCTGCAACTCTTTCGGCTCTGCAACCACCAAGCGACAATAGCCAAACTTCAGATCGAGGGGTTCATAGAGATTTTTTCCCTGTTCCAGCAAGGTATCTTTACCAACCACCCCGAGATCGGCGCAGCCATATTCAACATAAGTCGGCACATCGGTCGCACGAACCGCCATAAAGCGAAATTTCTGCTTCGGATTCTCAAATACCAGTTTACGGCTCTTTTCGTTCATTTCCGGGCAGGTAATCCCGATCTGAGCAAACAGCTCCATCGAATCCTGCATAATCCGCCCTTTTGGCAGGGCAAAGGTAATCCAGTCACTCATGGTTTTATGCCTCTTTAAAAATAAATCAATAGTCAAAACAAAGGCTGATTGCCACCAAGACACCAAGAACACCAAGGAAGTCAAAAGCCTTAACGCAGAGGTGGAGAGAAGCAGAGAACTTCAAAAGATAAACCCCACTTTTTGGTTATAAATCATAAAATAATCAAAAAGCTATTCCTGCTCCCGCCAGATCTTCGCCCCCAACGCAGAAAGCTTCTGCTCAATTTTTTCATAACCACGATCCAGATGGTAAATCCGGGAAACTTCGGTGGTATTCTCGGCAGCCAATCCCGCCAGGATCAGAGAAGCACTCGCACGCAGATCAGTCGCCATCACCGGGGCACCGGTCATCTGCCTGACACCACGGATGATCGCACTGTGACCATCAATCCGGATATCGGCTCCCATCCGCTGCAATTCACACACATGCATGAAGCGATTTTCAAAAACTGTCTCGGAAATCTGGCTGGTCCCCTCTGCTCTGGTCATCAATGCCATAAACTGCGCTTGCATATCGGTTGGGAATCCGGGGAAAACACTGGTACGGATATCAACTGGTGCCACCTGCTTTGGCCCGATAACCCGTAACCCATCCCCTTCCGGGTGGATAGTTGCTCCAGCTTCGATCAATTTACTGATCAGAGCCTCCTGATCTTCACTCACGGCATGATGGATCAGAACATTACCTGCGGTTATTGCCGCTGCAATCATAAAGGTCCCTGCTTCAATCCGGTCGGGAATCACCCGGCACTTGAGGGGATTGAGACTTTCAACACCGTGAATATGGATAACCGCCGTACCCGCACCCGTAATTTTAGCCCCCATACTATTGAGAGCCTCTGCCAACTGGACAATCTCCGGCTCCCGGGCGGCATTTTCCAGCACCGTCTCCCCTTCTGCGAGAGATGCTGCCATCAACAGATTTTCAGTTCCCCCGACCGTGGGGAAATCAAAACAGATTTTTGCCCCGCGTAACCGGTCGGTCGTTGCGTCAACATAACCATGCTCAAGGACAATTTTTGCCCCGAGGGCTTCCAGCCCTTTCAGGTGCAAATTGATCGGGCGGGCACCAATAGCACAACCACCGGGCAAACTGACCCTAGCCCGCCCGAAACGGGCCAGCAGTGGGCCAAGAACCAGAACTGAAGCACGCATGGTCTTGACTAAATCGTAGGGAGCTTCAATACTTTTAATTTTATCCGAGCCAATCCGGTAACACCCGTCCTCTGCTTCAACCTCGGCACCCAGTTCCCGGAGCAACTTGACTGCAGTATTGATATCCCTGAGGGCCGGGACATTACTGATTTCACTCTCCCCTTTTGCCAGTAATGTTGCAAACAGCAGCGGTAAAGCTGAATTTTTTGCTCCACTCACCTGAACTTCACCGACCAGCGGCACACCACCTTTGATAACTATTTTTTCCAAAACAATTCCATTTCTTTATAATTTCTGCCCACCAACGACCCGGGGTTGACCAGAATAATCTTTACGGATAAAAAGATTGCTCAAACCGGCAGCAATCAATAATTCTTGTACGGAATCTGCCTGTTGATAACCAACCTCAAACAACAACCACCCTCCACTTTTCAATCGGCTATCTGCCTGGGCAGCAAGCTGCTGATAACATCCCAGCCCCTCATTCTCTGCCAGAAGGGCCAGCTGCGGCTCAAAGCAACGCACTTCTGGCATCAACTCATCCCATTCCTGCTGGGCAATATAGGGGGGGTTGGAAACGATCAAATCATATTGCTGTACCGGCAATTCAGCAAGATCCCCTTGCACCAGCTGTACCCGCTCAGCCACTTGGTTTAGTTCAATATTTTCCCGGGCAATCGCTAATGCCGCAGCAGAAATATCCAATCCGGTCAATTGCCAATCGGGCAACTCACTCGCCAAGCTGATAACAATAGCACCACTCCCGGTGCCGACATCCAGCAGTTCCCCCGCAGATCCCGCCCGGGCAAGAGCCTCTTCTACCAGGATTTCAGTATCGGCCCGGGGAATCAAAACCGCCGGGGTCACTTTGAAGGGCAGCGACCAGAATTCTGTTGATCCTAACAGATACTGAAGCGGCTCACGCTGACCCCGTTTTTTAACCAGTGGCCGTGCGACATCAAGCTCATCCCGTGACAAGGGGCGATCATAGTTGAGGTAGAGTCCGACCCGATCCAGTTTCAAAACATTGGCCAACAGAAGCTCTGCATCCAACCGCGGGTTATCAATCCCTTTTTCAGCAAAATAATTGGTGGTCCAGCGCAACAACTTCAGCAGTGTCCAGGTTTCACTGTTACCCTGTATCGTTTGATCTCGTGGAGAATCCGGCACCTGACACTACCCTCCCTGTTGACTCATCTGTGCCGCCTGCTGGTCGGTTATCAAGGCATCAATAATTTCATCCACGTCCCCCTGCATGATCGCATCCAGCTTATAGAGAGTCAGCCCAATCCGGTGATCGGTACAGCGACCCTGTGGATAGTTGTAAGTCCGAATCCGTTCACTCCGGTCCCCACTGCCAACCTGATTTTTGCGGTCGGCGGCCATTTCAGCCTGTTGATCTGCCAACATCTGATCGTAGATTCGTGATTTAAGCACCTTGAGCGCCTGCGCTTTGTTTTTATGCTGTGACTTCCCATCCTGACAGGAGACAACCACCCCGGTCGGGATGTGGGTCAGGCGAACGGCCGATTCGGTCTTGTTAACATGCTGCCCCCCTGCCCCGGAAGCACGGTAGAGATCGATACGTAAATCAGACGATTTAATTTCGATATCAACATCTTCAACTTCTGGAAGAACCGCAACAGTACAGGCTGAAGTATGTATCCGCCCCTGAGTTTCAGTATCGGGAACCCGCTGCACCCGGTGCGTGCCACTCTCAAACTTAAGCCGGGAATAAACCCGCTCACCACTGATTAAAGCGATGATCTCCTTGAAACCACCACCATCGGTTTCGGAGGAACTCATGATCTCGACCTTCCAGTGATTTCGATCGGCATAGCGGCAGTACATCCGGAACAGATCAGCAGAGAACAAGGCCGCTTCATCACCACCGGTTCCAGCACGGATTTCCAGAATAATATTTTTTTCGTCATTGGGATCTTTAGGCAACAACAGCAAGCGTAATTGTTCTTCCAACTCACCCTGTTGTTCTTCCAGTTCAGGAAGTTCCGCCTTGGCCAACTCTTTCATCTCAGGATCACTGTCCTGTAACAGTTCCCGATTCCCCTCGATATCAGTACAAACTTGTTTATACTGACCATAAACAGCCACCACTTCAGTTAAATCAGAATGCTCTTTAGCCAGTTCACGGTAGCGGTTCTGATCAGAAGTAATCTTGGGGTCAGAGAGAAGACTTTCAACCTCACGAAAACGATCAACAACATCTTCCAGATTTGCAAACATAGGAATCTTTCAAAAAATTGGCAAAAAAAAAGCGACCCAACCGGGCCGCTTTTCTCAATTCTACCCGTTTATTTCTGGGCGTACTTTTTGCGGAAGCGTTCGATCCGACCAGCGGTATCAATTAACTTCTGCTTACCCGTATAAAACGGATGACACGCAGAACAAATTTCGGTGTGAATCTCCTTGCCGAGAGTTGAGCGGGTTTCAAATGTGTTCCCACAATCACAGCGAACGGAGCAGACATCGTACTTGGGGTGGATACCTTCTTTCATCTTCTTTTCTCCTTAGCAACCTGGCGTTAGTACAGGTCTATAGTATTTGCGTCAAACAAACCAGCTAAATAGCATTTTTGTCTATTTTGAGCAAGTAAAATTATCCGGATAAACTGTGATTTTCATAAGAGATAATGGCTAAGCAAAAATTTCGTCCTGCAAGGCGCAGCGATTTTTCTACCTGATAATTATCACATGGCTAAACCAAAATTGTGTCCAGCAAGGCAGCAGACACTTTCAAGGGCGAAGACATACCCATGTATGTCGAGGTCTTGGAAGTGTTTGACAACGCCGCTGGGTGCACTTTTGGTGACGCCATGTTATTGGTTCATGGAATCGAGGAATTCCTGATTGGTCTTGGTTTCAGCCATTTTTTCCAGCAGAAACTCCATCGCGTCAACGGTATTCATTGAGGAGAGAACCCGGCGGAGCAGCCAGATACGCTGCAGTTGAGCGGGATCCAGTAGCAGATCTTCCTTTCTGGTACCGGAGCGGTTGATATCCATCGCCGGGTAAGTACGCTTGTCTGCCAGACGTCGATCCAGATGCAGCTCCATGTTGCCAGTCCCTTTGAACTCCTCAAAAATAACCTCATCCATTTTGCTGCCGGTATCAATGAGAGCTGTTGCAATAATTGTCAAACTACCACCCTCTTCGATATTCCGTGCCGCACCAAAAAACCGCTTGGGTTTATGGAGAGCGTGGGCATCAACACCCCCTGAGAGAATTTTACCACTGGAGGGGATAATTGTATTGTAGGCACGGGCCAGACGGGTCAGGGAATCGAGCAGGATAACCACATCACGTTTATGCTCCACCAGCCGGCGCGCTTTTTCAATAACCATTTCAGCAACCTGGACGTGACGGTTGGCAGGCTCATCAAAGGTTGATGAGATAACCTCACCATCAACATTACGCTGCATATCGGTGACTTCTTCGGGGCGTTCATCGATCAACAGAACAATCAAATACACTTCCGGATGATTTGCAGATATTGAATTGGCAATATTCTGCAGCAGAACAGTTTTACCGGTTCGCGGCGGTGCAACGATAATACCACGCTGCCCTTTGCCAATCGGTGCCGCAATATCAATCACCCGGGTTGCATAATTGTCTGGAGTCGTTTCAAGAATCAATCGCTCATCCGGAAACAGCGGAGTCAGGTTATCAAAGAAGGTTTTTTCCCGCATTTTTGCCGGATCTTCAAAATTAACTTCAGCAACCTTCAACAGGGCAAAATAACGCTCCCCCTCTTTTGGCGGTCTGATCTGACCGGCAACCGTGTCACCAGTGCGTAAAGCGAAACGGCGAATTTGTGAAGGTGAAATGTAAATATCATCCGGTCCGGGGAGATAATTGGCATCTGGTGCCCGTAAGAAACCAAAACCATCGGGTAGAATTTCCAGAACCCCTTCACCGAAAATAGCTTTCTTTTGTGCCGCAGTCGCCTTAAGAATTGAGTAGATCAGATCCTGACGGCGCATGCCACCAATCTCTGCCAACTCGAGATCTTTACCAAGGGCAATCAATTCCGACATCTTTGTCTGTTTCAGGTCCTTCAGGTTCATAGAGGTTCTCCAGCCCAGGATTTAAGGTTATGTACAGCTAAACCTTGTCAGGCGTTTCATAGGTATAGGCAAATAAACGGTAAAATAAATTTTCATATTTACAATAGTTTAATGAGTAATTGATTTCCCATAAGAGATAGCTACTGTTTCCATCAGGAATGGAACAAGATCAAGGTAGGCATAATCATTATAGTTAATTTAAAACTCTTTTTTTTGGCAACAATTTAATATTGAGTGGTCTTATTAGAATTTGAGAATTTGGGGAATTATATTTTTCAACCCGCAGCAGCAGGTAAATAGATCCGGTAGGCGCTGTCATACTTTCTCTAAGCCCGCTTTTACCTGCTTTACCTTTCCATGTCAACCTTGAAGAGTAAATAAAATCCAGCGATATGAAATTTTATTGAGTCTCTAAACCGTTTCTTTGTATCAAACCAACCCCCGCAGCTAACTGCGGGGGCAGAAAAACTCACCTGTCAACCTCAGAAGTCCCTGAATAATGACAGTTCTCCAGGAAGAATTTCTGACCGTTTTACTTCAAAGAGTCAAGAATACTGGGACTGATTCCTCCGGCGATTTTCGCAAATAATTTTTTATACATTTCCGGCAGAGTCGGCTCACCATCCTTGTCAGAACCTTCTTCCAAAGCCTGTTCCACCCCGGACAGACTGATATTTTTGATTCGTACGATATCAGTTTTATTATAATATGCTTCATCAAAATCCGGATACTGCAGGGTCAGAGCCTGGAAGCTA
>JAUVCS010000189.1 GCA_030590745.1 Desulfuromusa sp. | reverse complement strand
AACAAAAGTCCGACCGACACGCTGCGGTCGCCATGCTGTTACGGGATAATGGCCAGGAAATAGAAGTTTTGTTGATCCGCCGGGCTGAGCATGACAAAGATCCATGGTCTGGTGATTTGGGATTTCCCGGTGGCCGGATTGAAGATCAGGATACTAGCCCACGTGCTGCGGCAGAGCGGGAGACTTGGGAAGAGATTGGCTTTTGCCTGAACGAAGAAAACTATCTTGGGCAGAGTGATGACCTTACCGGAGCCTACCTGTCAGTTCATATCTCTTGTTTTATCTATCAGGTTGACAGTCATACCCAATTCAAACTCAACGGTGAGGTGGTCGATCTATTCTGGGTGCCGGTACGAACCCTGCTTGATCCGCAACGTAACCAGAAACTTATATTTTTCTACCGCGGTGAAGATCGCAAACATCCGGGGATCAAACTCAGTGAGTGGAGTGAACGCCCGCTATGGGGAATCACCTACCGACTACTGGATAATTTTTTTAACCTGTTTAATCTCTCTTTTACTTATCCTGAAAGCCTTGGTCTGGAGAACAAAATGAAACAAATAACCCGCCTGGTCAACGTTAATTCTTTCTCCCAAGATGAAGAAATAAATCAGCTGAAAACAATTAATCCTCCCATTTATAGAGGTTCAACGGTCTTATTTGATAGTTTTGAAGACCTCACCCTGGCAAATGCAGGGAAATACTCCGGTATCACCTATGGAACGGATCGCTTACCAACTCAAAGGGTGTTTGAAGAGGCGATAAGAGAACTTGAAGGGGGCGCTTTGACTCGCGCCTTTCCATCTGGAATCAGTGCTATCACAAATGTTTTATTGGCATTTACCAAGTGCGGTGATCATATTCTGCTCTGCGACAACGCCTATGGTCCAACCGCCCGCTTTTGTACTGAACTTCTGACAAAATACAATATTCAGACAACGTTTATCCCACCCGCATCTGGCAAAGAGATTGAATCCTATCTGCAGGATAATACAAAACTGATTTTTCTCGAATCACCCGGTTCCAATACCTTTGAAATACAGGATATTCCGGCGATCACTGCTCTGGCGAAAACCCGTGACATTGTGACCGTGCTTGATAATACCTGGGCAACTCCCCTGTATCTGGATGCATTCGCACTGGGGATTGATATTTCGATTCAATCGGTAACAAAATATATTTCCGGTCATTCCGATATGTTGATGGGAACCGCCACTGCCAATGAAAAATATGCAGAGATATTGAAGCAATTCTACCGAGTTCTTGAAATTTATACTCCAGAGGAAGATTGCTACACAGCTCTGCGCGGATTGAGAACTCTGCCGCTCCGATTAAGTCAACACGAACAATCGGCTCTTGAAATTGCCCGCTGGCTGGAAGCGTTACCGATTATTGATCGTGTGCTCCATCCGGCACTGCCAAGTCACCCGGAACATCAAATCTGGAAAAGAGACTTTACCGGTTCTTCGGGTATTTTTTCCTTTGTTTTTAAACACGAATATGAGCAGGAGAAACTGGCAGAGTTTGTCAATTCACTACAATTATTTGGCATTGGCTTTAGCTGGGGAGGCTTTAAAAGTCTGATCACGGCAGGAAAATACAACCGATCTCAGGAATCCAAGCATGCGGGAAAAACCGTGGTTCGATTAAATATTGGACTTGAAGATCCCACTGATTTACGCAACGACCTTAAGTCAGGCTTTGAAATATTGAAAAAATAATATAACAAAAGAGGGACAATGAGCAGCTCAATCCAAACCATACCACTTCTCAACCTGGCACTCGCCTTCATTCCGGTTATTGCCGTTATTGTTATTATTGGAAAGTGGCAGTTGGGCTATAAAAGTTCCCTCTACGCTGTCTGCCGGATGCTTATCCAATTACTGCTCATCGGTTATTTTCTCACCTATATTTTCAAAACTGAAAGTGCTCTGCTGGTTGTCGCCGTCCTCACTGTGATGCTTTTTTCTGCCAGCTGGATCGCCCTGAGAACCCTATCGATCCCGCGTAAAATCCTTTATGGAAAATCATTCTTCGCTATTTTTCTGGGTGGAGGTTTTATTCTGATCCTGATGTCCCAGGCGGTTCTCAACTTAACCCCCTGGTACCTGCCAAGTTACACCATCCCCCTTGCGGGAATGATTTTTGCCAATTCCATGAACAGTATCAGCCTGGCAGGGGAAAGAATTGAAGCAGAAATAAGCAGAGCTGTTCCGTATCAAAAAGCCCGCAGTATCGCCCTGAGAGCCTCTCTTATCCCGATTACCAACTCACTGCTGGCGGTTGGTCTGGTTTCCCTTCCCGGTATGATGACCGGACAGATCCTCTCCGGAGTTTCACCGCTGATTGCTGCCAGATATCAGATCATGGTAATGTGTATGATCTTCGGTTCAGCGGGGCTCTCGGCGGCAATTTTTCTCACCTTGATCAAAAACGACCTGGAAGAGCATAAACACTGAACACTTCCCTCCATAAACATCACTAAATTCAATAAGGACACTTGATGAATTATCCTGACTTCTTTGACTCCATTGCCCCGATCCAGATGGCAGATCCTCTGGCACAACAACTGGGTGCCGTTAACGACGGTCTTTTTAGCTATCATTATCTCGACATGGTGAAACTGGCTGGACACTCCTGTCCGACCGTCGCCGGGGCCTGGATCATGTGTGATCTGGGTCTGAAAAAACTCCACGAGGAGAGCATTCCGGTACGGGGCAACATCAAAATAGAGATGCAGGGGGCTCTTGATGAAGGGGTAGAGGGGGTTATTGCACAATCTATCGGGCTGATCACGGGGGCAGCTAACGCTGGGGGATTTAAAGGTCTGGGACCGCACTTTGCCCGTAACAATCGACTTTTTTTCAGCGCTGATATCAATGGGGAAGTGAGGTTGACCCGTCTTGACAACGGAGAGACTGCCACCATGAGCTATGATCCTTCATCCATCCCCTTTCATCCCCAGATTGGGCCACTGATGAAAAAAATTGGCCAGGGCACCCTGGAAGCGGATGAAAAAGCATTTTTTGCTGCAGAGTGGCAAAACCGGGTCAAAAAGATCCTGACCACCCCGGAGCAATGGGAAAAACTGGTCACATTCGTGTAACTGATTGACCGGAAAACCTTTAAAACAGGAGATAGCCACCAAGACGCCAAGAGCACCAAGAGGGTCAAAAGCAAAAAAACGGTTTTTGTTTTTAAACCAAAAAAGACCTTTAATCTTTTCTTGGTGCTCTTGGTGGCAGATTAGTTGTTTAAACTAAAGAAATAACAACAGGAGCATACTATGGCAAAAATTCTTATCTGGCTCGCGTCCG
>JAUVCS010000270.1 GCA_030590745.1 Desulfuromusa sp. | reverse complement strand
GTTCTGGCGGCAGAAGGTGAATTGCTGCTGGTTAATTGTATTAAGGGGCGTCGTAAAGATGGTGAATCACCACCCGCCTGTGAATTTGATAACCAGTGCCTAACCCAACATATCTGGAACGAAGGGAGCCGGATCCTCGGTGACTATTTCGCTTCTATCAGCCTCAAGGATCTGTGTGAGCAGGGGCAGGAAATGGGGTTGGAAAAAGAGCTTGACCATCGCTTTATGTATTTCATCTAGTGTCCCGTGCGGTTAGTCCTTTTGGTTAATTCTGAGTAATTTTGGCTGTTGGCAAGGCGCGTCGACGCAGGTCTAGCCAAAGCTAAGCCGAGGAGACGCAACGTAGACAACAGACAAAAGGGCCAGAATTAATAGATGGAATTAACCGTATGGGACACTAAGTCATTATGACTCTGGATGAAAAGTATCACCACCTGCAGAAAATTTTAGCTGAATTTGATTCTGTAGTGATCGCATTTTCCGGGGGGGTTGACTCAACCCTCCTGCTTAAAGTTGCCTGTGACCAGCTTGGCCCGGATAATGTTCTTGCCTTGACTGCCACCTCCCCGATATTTCCCGGTTATGAAATTGAGCAGAGCAGCAAACTTGCGCAGCTATTTGGGGTCCGGCAGCAGTTGCTCAGTAGTGATGAAATGGCATTGGAGAGCTTTGTTGAAAATGGCCCACGCCGTTGTTACCACTGTAAGCACTCTCTCTTCAGCCAATTTTTATCGGCGGCAGAAGAAATATCCGGAACACTGCTTGACGGATCAAACCTTGATGATCTTGACGATTATCGCCCGGGACGGGAGGCGCTGAACCAATTGCAACTCCGTTCTCCACTATTGGAAGCGGAACTGGGCAAACAGGAGATCCGAAAACTGAGCCGACAGCTTGGATTGTCCACCTGGGATAAGCAACCCTTTGCCTGCCTGGCGACCCGTTTTCCTTACGGAACCAGAATTACGGCTGAACGTATTCAACAAATTGATCAATGTGAAACCTGGCTACGGTTACAGGGCTTTACCCATTATCGAGTTCGCTATCATGATCAACTGGCCCGAATTGAGGTCATTGAAAAAGATATTCCTCGTCTGGTCAAAGACCCTCTTCGGCAAAACTTACTGGAAGTATTTAAACTGAATGGATTTGACTATATCACCCTCGATTTGCAAGGATATCGCAGCGGAAGTATGAATGAAGTTCTACCTGAATCAGTGAATGGATGACGGTTTTTATGACTGCCGATTCAGACAGGAGAAGCCATGCCCAAAAGTAGTGCATTATTTGCGGTTTGTTTTACCGCCGGTTTACTTGGTGCGGTTGCCAGTAGTCTGTTTCTCTGGGGCTGTCATGAATGGGGTGTTATGACCCTGCTCGGGGTCAAAATGAAACAGACTCTCGATTTGTCGAAACTTTACCCCGGAATGATGATTGGTGGTTTGTGGGGTCTGGTCTATTTTTTCACCGTTGGTACCCCTCGTTATCGCCGCCATTGGGTGCGTAAGGGGCTCTATTTTTCTCTGCTCCCTTCACTTGTTGCCCTGTTTTATCTCTATCCCTATATCTTTCATCAGGGAATGGCAGGCTTTGACCTTGGGATGCTGACACCGCTGGTGATTGTGGTCACCAATCTGGTCTGGGGCTTGTTTACCGGTTTTTTTGCCCGGCTTTTCTGGGGCCGTTGAAAGAGTGTTGAAACAATTTTTTGTTCTGCTTGTCCTGTGTTCGCTGTTGGCAACAACAGCTCAGTCCGCAGTATTGGCAGGACGGGTTTTATGGGTCTATGATGGAGATACGTTAAAAATCGAAAATATCGGCAAGGTTCGCTTGCTTGGTATTGATACCCCTGAATCTCAGGCATCTTCGAAAGATCATTTTTATACAAAAAGATTTTCAGTCACCGAACAAAGATTAAGAAACATTGCCAGACAAGCAAAAA
>JAUVCS010000073.1 GCA_030590745.1 Desulfuromusa sp. | reverse complement strand
ATCTGCACCTTGGTGCTTTTATGCTCCCAACCTTTGCCCGGGAGAATATCACTGAATGAAAATCCAACCAGACAACGACTGGTCGATTGCCGATTCTACCGCCCTCTATGGGATTGACCAATGGGGTGAAGGGAACTTTTCGATCTCGGCAAATGGTGAAGTTAACATTACCATCCCCTTTGCCAGCGATGAGGTCAACATTCCGGTGATCGACATCATCCGGGAAGCCCGTGATCGCGATCACCCACTACCCCTGTTACTGCGTATCGAAAATCTCCTTGATGCTCGCCTCTCAGAAATCAATAACACCTTTCGACAGGCGATCCAGAACTCCGGATACGGAGGAACCTACCACGGGGTTTTTCCGGTTAAAGTCAATCAGGAACGGACGGTTATAGAAGAGATCAGCCGGTTTGGTGCAGATTTTGACCACGGTTTAGAAGCCGGTAGCAAGGCAGAATTACTGCTGTGCCTTGCCAATCTCAACGAAACGGGTCTATTGATCTGTAATGGAAAAAAGGACCGTGATTTTATCGATCTGGGGCTGTGGGCGACCAAACTTGGGCATCGCTGTTTCTTTGTTATCGAATCCCCGATAGAGTTACCATTGATCATTGAACGGAGCCGTAAACTCGAAATTCGTCCCCTGATCGGATTGCGGATCAAGGTATCGACCAAGGTTGGAGGTCTCTGGACAGAGACCAGCGGTGATCGAAGCAGTTTCGGTCTCAGCACACCACAGTTAATCGCAACGGTTGACGCGTTGCGCCAAGCAGATATGGTTGATTGCCTGCAACTGTTACATTGTCACCTGGGTTCACAAATTCCGGATATTGAGGAGATCAGGGCGGCGGTTCGTGAAGCCAGTCGCTTTTACGCTGATCTGGTCACAGAGAAAATTCCGCTGCGATATCTTGACCTTGGAGGGGGGCTGGCAGTTGATTACATTGGCAATCAATCGCTCCACAGCCACTCCCGCAACTATAATCTTGCCGAATATTGTTGCTGTCTGGTTGAAACAATCAAAGAAACTCTTGCTCCACATAAGGTTGATCATCCACACATCATCACCGAATCGGGACGCGCCACGGTTGCCCATACATCGATCCTGCTATTTGATATCCTCAATGTCATGCGCTATGAGGCAATTACCCTGCCGGGCAGTTGTCCCCACAATAGTCATTCCCTGGTCACCCAGCAATATCAGCTCTACAAAAATGCGGCAAAGATTGATCTCACCCGTGCCTATACCGAAGCCCTCACCACCCGGGACCGGATCAGAGAAATGTTTAGAGATGGGGTGATCCGACTACGGGAACGGGCCCTGGCAGAAAACTTGTTTCTGGCGATTCTTCACACCCTCTCTGAGCGCACAGAACAACTTGAAGAAATACCGGTCGCCCTGACCGGATTGAAAGCCAACCTGGCGGACATCTACTATGGAAATTTCAGTGTTTTCCAGTCATTACCGGATACCTGGGCCATAGGACAGATGTTTCCGATCATGCCAATTCAATACCTAGACGAACGCCCTGACCGCAATGCCAGTATCTCAGATCTCACCTGTGATTGTGACGGGAAACTGGATCGTTTTGTCCTTTCAGGTGGTGAAAGTAAAACCCTCCCGGTTCATCAGCTCAAAGAAGGGGAGGACTATATTCTTGGCACCTTTCTGATGGGGGCCTATCAGGAAACCCTGGGTGATCTGCATAATCTCTTTGGCGATACCAACGTGATCAATATCCGGATCAATGAGGATGGCGGATTTGATATTATTGAGGAGCAATCCGGTGATACAATTTCAGAAGTATTAAATATGTTAGAGTACAACCCGACCTCCTTTTATAAAAGATTTCGTGACAAAATAGAGCTTGCAGTGAGACAGAAGAAGATCAGCGTTACTGAGCGGCAGCAGATTTTGAAGCAATTTTCAACCCAGTTGGATGGCCAGACTTACTTCAAAACCTGAAGCCTGCCTGCATTATAGTTTGTGAAAAATATTACTTTCTCGAAAAATAGCTACTGTACAGGAGAGAACCATGACAATAGAAGAACTGGCCAAATTTGATGGCGGTGGTGGTCGCGCAGCCTATATCGCGGTTAATGGTGTAATCTATGATATCAGCGACAGTCAACTCTGGCCAGTGGGTCGTCACGAAGGGGGACATCAAGCGGGTCGGGATCTGACGGAAGAGTTGAAATCGGCGCCTCACCTTAGAAATATCGTAAACCGCTTTCCAGTGGTTGGAAAAATTGAAGACAAGAAGCCGAAAAAAGAAAAACCTGAGACAGGAATCCCCCTGTTATCAATCATAATTATGGCTTTTGTGGTACTACTGATGATTGCCACATATATGCTTTAACCTGCCACCGTTGCCGGCAAGAAGGTTTTATCTGACATTAATACTCATTTTTTTTATAGATAATTCCTGTCAGTTCAAGACAGATAACTGTTTCAGCCATACTTTTTAGTTACAATCAAACTCAAACTTTAACTACAGCAGCAACACCTTCCGTTAGTGAAAACCAACATAATTCCGGAATTTCAGGTAAAATCAAGATTAACCCTTGCTATATTGAGTAAAAATTAATAAAATAAAACCCACAATAGAGGTAGTTCAATAATTTATCAGTAGTTTGGAGGCTGGTTCTATGGCAAGAATGGTAGAAAATCCTGACTTGGCGTTTCGTTTAGCGCGGGCAATTGTATCCGATATCGCCCTGTATAATCAGGATAAGGTTTCGGAAGGAATCAAAAGTGACAGTATTTTTGAGTTGATGAGTGAAGAAATTGAAGAAGGACGCGAGCACTTTTTTACCCGGGTTTCTCCGGAGATGCAAGGCCGTGAACATCTCTATGAGCGGGCTATTGTTGATGTCATGATCAAACAAGCAGGAAAGATTGAAAGTCAGATCTGGTAGATGAATTCCACCCGTCAGCTGCTCTTTCCCGATGACCGTCCGGCGGAACGACTGGATACTTTTATTGCTGAATGTCTGCCGGATATCAGCCGCTCGCAACTCAAAAAACTGATCAATAGCGGACAAATCACCCTGAACGGGGTCGCCACAAAAGCGAGCAGCAAACTTAAAGGGGGCGAATCGATCCAAGTTGATCTCCCCCCCCCGGAACCGATAGAAGCTCTCCCCGAAGACATTCCCTTAGATGTCCTTTATGAAGACCAGGACCTGATTGTTATTAATAAGCCCGCCGGGATGGTTGTTCATCCAGCCGCAGGGCATTCCCATGGGACCATGGTCAATGCGCTTCTCTACCACTGCCAGGATCTGGCCGGGATCGGTGGTGACTTACGCCCCGGGATTGTCCACAGGATTGATAAAGATACCGCCGGAGTCATTGTTGCAACAAAAAATGATCAAAGCCATCAACACCTGGCGGCTCAATTTAAAGATCATTCAATCAAGCGCCGCTATCTGGCACTGGTTCACGGCGCCCCGGACAAACATTCTGGGACAATAGACCAACCGATTGGACGCCACCCCACACAACGAAAAAAAATGAGCGGTAAATCGAGAAATAGCAAACGAGCGGTCACCCACTGGAAAATCATAAAAGAATATAATATCAGTCGACTCAGTCTACTTGAGCTGCAATTGGAAACCGGGCGCACCCACCAGATCAGAGTCCATTTTTCAGAAATAAATTGTCCTTTGGTTGCTGACCCACTCTACGGCAACCGTTCCAGAACAATCGCAATCAAAGATATGGAACTGAGACAACTGATCGATCGACTCCCGGGACAAGCACTCCATGCACAGAGTTTAGGATTTATTCACCCCAGAAGTGGAAAATATCTGGAATTTTTCAGCGAAATACCGGAAACTCTGAAAAACATCATCACTTATCTGGATCAAAAATATTAACTACGGAGTTTTTAATGAAGCTTGTTCGACAAGGAAAGATTTCTTACCTGCAACCGGAACGGCGACCAGCAGGTTTGACAGCAGGATTCACTACCCGCAATGGCGGGGTCAGTCGCCATCCCTATAATTCTTTAAATCTGGGATTTGGAACTGACGACCAACTGGTCAACGTCGAGGGAAACCGCGCCACTTTCAGCCGCGCTTTTGACCTGCCACCACACCAACTGTTAACGGTTAAACAAGTTCACGGTGATGATCTTCTCTTAATTGACGAACCTAATCCCGACCTGAGCCATTTTTTAACCATTAAAGTTGATGCAATTGTAACGAATCAACCCGGAATTATGCTTGGAGTTTTGACCGCTGATTGTTTTCCCCTGTTGATCTGGCACAAAAATAATAAAATTGCAGCCGTCATACATGCCGGTTGGCGTGGCGCAGCAAATGGCCTGATTACCAAAGTGATAGAGACAATTCACCGCCATTTTGACTATCCGGCCGCTGAACTTATAGCGGCAATTGGTCCAGGTATCGGAGCTCATAACTATGAAGTGGATCGCCCGGTACGTGATGCGTTCAAACAGGGGAGTGGCTACTGGGATGAAATTTCTGAAGAGACCCGATTGGGTCATTGGCAACTCAATATTCCTCTCAGTTGTCAGCTCCAGCTGGAAAAGGCAGGACTGAAACCACAAAATATCGAAATCGCCAAAGAGTGTACTTGCTGTCATCCGGAACTATTTTTCTCGCATCGCCGGGATAATGGTATAAGCGGTCGACAGTTGGGTTTTATGCAACTTTCGTGAACCGGAGAAAAATATTTTGTTTTTTTAGTGATAATTATGGTTTTTTCAGGTTTTTGTCAGAACTGCAACGTATGATGCAGAGAAATTTAGTTAGTTTCTGAATAGTACCTTGGTGTTACCCATCCAAGCCTTTCCGGATGGTGACTAACTATTACCTGTTAGTCAACAGGTTCCTGAGGGGGGAAGCCCCCATCGCCCACAGGGCGATGGGGGCTTTCGTTATTTTAAAGCTACCATTATTTACGCCAGAAGGATGGGAAAAAGAGTACCAGAACAGTGAACAGTTCAAGACGCCCCATCAGCATACAGACAATCAGCACCATTTTACCAAAGGCAGGAACGTGGGCAAAGTTGTCTACCGGGCCGACAGATCCCAGCCCCGGGCCAATATTGGATAAGCAGGCAATCGCAGCAGCTCCGGAAGAGACCAGATCCATACCGGTGGCGGCCAGCAACAGTGAAGCAATTACAAAAACAGTAATAAACAGTGCAAAGAATCCAAGAATTGCCTGCAACACCTCTTTATCGACAGGACGGTTTCCCAACTTGACCAAACGAATTGCCCTGGGATGAATCAGGCGAAACACCTGAACCTGGGCATGCTTGAATAAAAGTAAGATTCGCGCCACTTTAATTCCACCACCTGTTGAACCGGCACACCCGCCGATAAACATCAACAGAACCAGAACATATTGGGGCAGCACCGACCACAGTTCAAAATCGGCAGTGGCAAACCCGGTAGTGGTTATAATTGCTGAAACCTGAAAAATTGAGTAACGAAAGTTTTCCCCAAACTGCTGGTAAGTCCCATCCTTCCAATTAAAAATCATAATGACAATGG
>JAUVCS010000220.1 GCA_030590745.1 Desulfuromusa sp. | reverse complement strand
TACCCTTGATGAACTGGTGCAGGGGGCTTTTGGAGTTGCCGAGCCGATATCAGCGGAAGAAAGTTCTGTAGCAGAGCTTGATCTGGTGGTTGTTCCCGGTGTTGCCTTTGATCTGCACGGTTACCGTCTTGGTTATGGTCGTGGGTTTTATGATCGCCGCTTAGTTGAAAAACCGACAGAGACAGTTTCGGTTGGCCTCTGTTTCAATTTTCAACTCTGTGAATCGTTACCGACTGAGGCGCATGATCAGGTTCTTGATTTTATTGCAACAGAAACAAAATTCATTCCCTGCCATACTTAAGCTGGCGGGTTTATTATAAACTCTGCAAAGAGAGGATACTGATGTGCAGACTGATATTTTGACAATTATATTGCTTTTCGCCGGTTTAGTGGTGGGTGTTTTTCTTGGTATGTTCTTACGCCGTAAGCTCTCAGAATCAAAAATCAATAATGCTAAAAGTGAAGCTGAAAAGTTAGTTGGTGATGCAAAAAGAGAGGCTGACGCCCTCCGCAAGGAGGCAACAATTCAGGCAAAAGATGTGGTCCTTCAGGCAAAGGCTGACTGGGAGCAGGAAGCCCGTGAACTACGGAGAGAGATCCAGGCTCAAGAAAATCGCCTGCAACAAAAAGAAGAAAACTTTAACCGCAAGCAGGAACATCTTGAAAAAAGGGGTGAGGAACTGAACCGGCAAGAGGCTCAGTATCGCCAGCAGGGCGAACAGCTGCAAAAGAAAAGTGGTGAAATAGACCAGATTTATACTGCTCAGCGGGAAAAGTTGGAAGCTATTTCAGGGATGAGCGGTGAGCAGGCCAAGTTGCAGTTGGTTGATTCCATGTTGAGTGAAGCGCGCCATGATGCAGCCAAGGGAATCAAAAAAATTGAGGAAGAGGCCCATGAGACTGCTGACAAAAAAGCTAAAAAAATTATGGCGTTAGCCATCCAGCGCTATGCTGGAGATTTTGTCGCTGAAAAAACTGTCAGTGTTGTGCCGCTCCCTTCAGATGAGATGAAGGGGCGAATTATTGGTCGGGAGGGGCGGAATATCCGTGCGATTGAGGCAGCGACCGGGATTGATCTGATTATCGACGATACCCCTGAAGCTGTTGTCATCTCCGGGTTTAACCCGGTGCGTAGAGAGGTCGCTAAAATTGCTTTAGAGCGATTGATTGCCGATGGTCGTATCCATCCGGCAAGGATTGAGGAACTGGTTGAAAAAGCTCAGGAGGAGGTCGACGAAGAGATCCGTCAGGCGGGGGAGCAGGCAACCTTCGATGTCGGAGTGCATGGTATCCATCCTGAAATCATCAAACTGTTGGGGATGCTCAAATATCGGACCTCCTACGGGCAGAACGTCCTTGTTCATTCGATTGAGGTGGCTTTCCTCTGTGGTATGATGGCCTCTGAGCTGGGGATTAATGTGAAACAGGCTAAGCGAGCCGGATTGCTCCACGATATCGGCAAGGCGGTCAGCCATGAAATGGAGGGTTCCCACGCAGTCAATGGCGGTGATCTGGCCCGTAAGCATGGTGAATCCCCAGAAATTGTTCATGCAATTGCGGCGCACCATGAGGATGAAAAACCTGAAACAGTTCTGGCTATCTTGACTCAGGCTTCTGATGCCCTGTCCGGTGCACGACCCGGTGCTCGCAGGGAAACTCTGGAAACTTACGTCAAGCGGTTGCGTGAGTTGGAGCAGATTGGCACCTCTTTTGACGGAGTGACCGGCTGTTTTGCCATTCAGGCGGGGCGTGAAATCCGGGTGATGGTTTCCAGCGATCAGGTGAGTGATGATTATTCACATGTCCTCGCCAAGGATATTGCCAGCAAAATTGAGCAGGAAATGACCTATCCCGGTCAAATTCGGGTTAACGTCATCCGCGAGACCAGGGCCGTTGAGTACGCTAAATAGTCCTTGTTTTTAAAAAAAGGATAGAACCGGGCTTGAGCCACATTTTCCAACTGGAAAATTGTGGTTCGAGCCCTGATTTTTATTTGGAGCATTTTTGTGAAATTGTTATTTGTTGGTGATGTTGTTGGTCGGGCTGGCAGGAAAGCTTTGACTGACCACCTTGATCGGTTGATTGATAAATACTTTGTTGATTTGGTTGTTGTTAACGGGGAAAATGCTGCTGCTGGCTATGGTTTGACTGCTTCAGTGTTGCGCGAACTATTCGATGCTGGCGCCGATGTGGTGACATCCGGAAATCATATTTGGGATAAAAAAGAGATCATGCCTGTGCTTGAGAAGGAGTCACGATTGTTGCGCCCAGCAAATTACCCACCCGGCCTTCCTGGCTATGGCAGTGGTGTCTACGAAACTGCTGCGGGGATAAAGGTTGGTGTGTTGAATCTTGAAGGGCGGGTATTTATGAAGAATCTGGATTGTCCTTTTCGTGCGGCTGATTCTCTCGTGGCAGAGTTAAAGAAAGTAACCCCGATTGTTTTTGTCGATTTTCATGCTGAAGCGACCAGTGAAAAACAGGCCCTTGGCTTTTATCTGGATGGACGGGTTTCGGCAGTTGTTGGAACTCACACCCATGTCCAGACCGCAGATGAACGCATTTTGTCTGAAGGGACGGGGTATTTAACCGATGTTGGTATGACTGGAAGTCAGGATGCTATCATTGGGAACCTGAAAGAGAGCGCTATGGAGCGTTTCCTTACCCAACTTCCGGTCAGGCTTGAAGTTGCCAAGAAAGATCCGCAGCTTTGCGGGGTATTGTTGACAATTAACGAAGAGACGGGTTGCTGTGAGGCGATTGAGCGGATCCAACAGAGGGGCAAGTAGTAGCACAGAGCAATTGAGATGTTTCTCTGGCTGCAGGTGAACCCAGGGAGCAGAGATAGTAAAAACACACTTGAAAAGATAAGTATTGAAAATGAATTTTGTCGAAGAATTAAC
>JAUVCS010000098.1 GCA_030590745.1 Desulfuromusa sp. | reverse complement strand
TTCAACCAGAAAGCGGAAGAGGCCATAAAAAAAGACAAAACAGAACGCTGGAACACCACGACGCACCCCGAAACGATGCAGCAGATAAATGATGATGAACAGAGCAAGACCCTCAAGAGCCGCCTCGTAAAGCTGACTGGGATGACGGGGCATTGAACCCGCACCAGGAAAGATAATCCCCCAGGGATGAGTCGTGACTCGGCCCCACAGTTCCCCATTAATAAAGTTGCCGATCCTGCCGAATCCAAGACCAATAGGGACGGCAGAAACAACTAAATCACCAACCATGAGTGGAGATAATTTCTTCCGCCAACAAAACAGGAAAAGTACAGTCAGTACTCCAAGCAACCCGCCATGAAAACTCATCCCCCCTTCCCAGATGTAAAAGATCTGCAAGGGGTGCTTCAAATAGTAGTGTGAATTATAAAAGAGGGTATAACCAAGGCGTCCACCGATCACAACCCCGAGAACTGCATAAAATAACAGATCTGAAATAGTCTCTTGATTGATCGGCATCTTACGCAGTCTGGCAACATATCCCATCATGAAATAGCCACCAACGAAACCGAGAAGATACATCATACCGTACCAACGAACCGCGATTGGGCCAATGCTGAAAATAATTGGATCAATATGGGGAAATATCATCAATGACTCTTTCTCAAACTATTTAAAACTTGCAACATATCTTGCGGTACCGGGGCAACGAAATCCAGATCCTGATTCAGTACGGGGTGCTTAAATGCCAGTTTTTCAGCATGAAGTAGTGGCCTTACTACATTTATTCCTGCAACCATGGAAGATCCACCATACCGTTCGTCACCCACCAGTGGGCAATTCTGTTCTGCCATATGGGCTCGAATCTGATGGGAGCGTCCAGTTAAAATTTCAATATTCAACAAAGAATAATCAGAAAAGTTTTCAATTATCTGAAACCTGGTAATTGCTTCCTTCCCCCCTTTTTCAACGGATTTGACCCGATTTTCTTTTCTTGAACGGGCCAGAAAAGATCTGATTTCTCCCTGATCCCCTTCTGGAGCCCCCTCCACCACAGCAAGATAATCCTTCTTGATTTCATGTTGCAGAAATATTCGCGTCATCTCCTTATGTGCCCGTGGATGAATAGAAAATACTATAATACCAGAAGTCCCTCGGTCCAAACGTTGAACCATTCCGATATCGGCTTTCTGCCGGGGGCGAAATGGGTCTTTCAGATGCCATTGTAAAGCTTCGAACAGAGTCCCCTTAAAACGAGCGTGGGTCGGTTGAGTATCAACCATTGCAGGTTTATTTATAACAATAATATACTGATCCTGATATAAAATATCGTCCTCAGTTAACCGATAAGGATCAAGAGATAAATGATCAATGTAAACTTCTAGAGAATCTCCGCTGTGAATTGAAGTTGAACAACTTCGGACTCTTCTGCCATTTATATGCACCCCTCCCAGGTCAATGATTTTTTTTGCTGCCGTCCGGGATAGATCAATAACTGACTGAGACAAATATTGATCAAGTCTCAGGGGAGAAGAAGTTGGTACCTGCAAACGGTGAATTGTCCATTTCATTGTGCAATCGTCCAATTATCGGTATATAGCATTTATGCCATCTAATTATCTGCTTGACTTAACATCGCGTTTTGTTATTATGGAGACACGTAAAAGATCTTTGAATTTCTGGGGTGTGCGAGTTGGTTCTAATCCCTTGACCAACGTTTTTATTGATCTGTCAGTACGTGAAAAAATGGTGAGCATGCCTGCCCGTGTGCAGGACGCCTGAAGTTTTTTCCGTAGACAAACTTTTGTTTCAGGTCAATTGTGAAGAACCATACCGGCATCCCGGAGAACATTTTATAAAAAAGGCTCTGAGTTACCTCAGAGCCTTTTTCTTTTCATCTATGTCTCAGAGAGCTAACAGTCAACCCGCTCACGTAACTCTTTACCGGTTTTAAAAAATGGAGTTTTACGTGATGGAATTTCAACCAGCTCACCACTTTTAGGATTCCTCGCCTCCCGAGCATCACGCTCACGGACTGAAAAAGAACCAAACCCGCGAATCTCAACTCGATCACCATCTGCAAGGGCGTTGGTAATACGGCCAAAAATCAGATTAATCACCATCTCAGCATCATTTTTATTTAAAATCTCATGACCGTTGGTCAGTTGTTCTATCAATTCACTTTTTGTCATTTTAACCTTCCAAATATTTCAAAAAATCAATAACCATCCCAAAAATACTGGGGTCCAATTATCCGTTTTCCCGTGAGATTAATTCCAAGGTGGCGGCTTACAAACCCCTGTAAGTATTTTTCAACCCAATTTATTTTTTCTGGCTCTGGATAAACCAGATCAGAATCTTCATCGATACCTGCAACCTTAGCGGCATACTTAATTGCATCATTTAAGGTTCCAAGTTCATCAATCAAACCAATTTCTTTAGCGTGCCGACCAGTAAAAATCCGTCCATCAACAAAAGGCTGAAGTCTGTCTATTGGCATCTGGCGCCCATCACTGACAGCTTCAACAAACTGCTGATGAACATCATCAATCAGCTCCTGCAATAAGGTTCGATCTGCAGCAGTAAAGGGACGCGTTGCTGAACCAGTATCTTTAAACCGACCGCTTTTGACAACTTCTTCCTGAACCCCAACCTTACCCAGCAGTTCCTGATAATTTGGAAAAGACATAATAACCCCGATACTGCCGGTAATCGTTCCTGGATTTGCAAAGATACGTTCAGCAGCAACGGCAAGGTAATACCCCCCCGAAGCAGCGACTGATCCCATTGACACAATAAGGGGTTTCTCAGCAGCTAAAAGCTTAAGTTCAGCATAAATTTCTTGCGAAGGGGCAACCCCGCCCCCAGGTGAATCTATCCTTGCGACAACCGCCTTAATATTATCCTGATCTCTGAACTCTTTGATCTGTGCGAGCAGCAAGGTTGAGTCAGCGATAGGTCCTTCAACCTCAAGGATACCGATCTTATCACTGATAGAAGCGATAACTGAACCAGTGCGGAATATTCCTGAAGTAAAAACTACCAACAGGAAAAAAATAAAAACTCCGGCAATCGTCAGGGATGCCATTAAAAAAGGACGTTTTTTCATTTTACTCAATAAAAAAGGGGCTCCTGAGTGAACAGGAACCCCGAATAAGGTTCACTACAAATTAATCTTCTGATTTACGGCCAACAGCTCCTTGCAGTAAATCACCCAGATTTGATGTTGCCGTCTTTTGGGCACCCATAAACTCATTAACCTGTGCTTTTTCTTTCTGGACATCAAGGTTCTTGATCGACAGAGCAATTTTACGATCAACAGTGTCAACCTGCAGAACCCCTGCTTCCAGTTCAGAACCAACTTCGGCAAAATCTTTCGGACTATCGATCTTTTCTTTACTTAATTCAGAAACGTGAATCAACCCTTCAATTCCCTCTTCAAGCTCGATGAAGATACCGAAATCGGTGACCGAAGTAACCTTCCCCCTCACAATGGTTCCACGAGCATAACGAGTTGGAACAGTCTCCCAAGGATCGGTATTCAATTGCTTCAAACCAAGAGAAAAACGTTCATTTTCACGATCGATATTCAATACAACAGCTTTGACCAGGTCCCCTTTTTTGTAAGCCTCTGAAGGGTGCTTGATTCGCTTCGTCCAGGAGAGATCGGAAATATGGACCAACCCGTCAATCCCTTCATCAACTCCGACAAAAATACCGAAATCGGTAATATTCTTAACCTGACCCTCGATAATGGTACCAATCGGGAATTTCTCACCGATGACATCCCAGGGGTTTGGTTCAATCTGCTTCAATCCAAGGGAGATCCGCCGATTGGCGGTATCAAGAGCCAGAACCACAGACTCAACGTCATCACCAATTGAAAGTACTTTATTGGGATGTTTGACCCGCTTGGTCCAACTCATCTCAGAAACATGAATCAAACCTTCAACACCCTCTTCAAGTTCAATAAATGCACCGTAATCGGTCAGACTGACAACTTTTCCAGTCACTCTGGACTCAATCGGATATTTAGTTGCGACATCCAACCATGGATCGGGCGCAATCTGCTTAAGACCCAGAGAGACTCTCTCTTTTTCTTTATCAAATTTAAGGACTTTGACATTAATTTTATCGCCAACGGCAAGAATATCCGAAGGGTGCTTAACTCGACCCCATGACATATCAGTAATATGCAACAGACCATCGATACCACCAAGATCAATAAACGCACCGTAATCAGTCAGATTTTTAACAATTCCCTCAATGACCTGATTTTCTTCAAGTGTTTTCAAAGTATCACTGCGATGCGACTCACGCTCTGATTCGAGCAGAACCCGCCGTGACAGAACTATATTTCCACGTCGCTTGTTCAGCTTGATAATCTTAAAATCAAAGACTTGTCCAATCACTTTGTCCAGATTACGCACTGGCCGCAGATCAACCTGAGATCCCGGCAAGAATGCATTAACCCCGATATCAACAGAGAGACCCCCTTTGATACGACTGATGATTCGACCTTCAACCACAGCATCTTCTTCAAGAGAATTCCAGATCTTTTGCCGATCAGCTTTCTCTTTTGAAAGGACGATCAAGCCACTGTCACTCTCACCACCACCGAACAGGACATCATAAACGTCACCAACTTTGACGTTAATTTCCCCTTTTTCGTCAGCAAACTCCCGAAGAGAGATAAGTCCTTCCGATTTGTAACCAACATCAACAACAACCGAGTCAGGATTTACCTGAACAATTGTTCCCTCAACGACATCATTTCGTTTTAATTCAATGCCGCCCTGTTCATAATTCTTCAGCAGCTCCTCAAAACTTTCTTCGACCTCGCCGTCCTGCATTTCAATTTCTTCTTCGTCTTGCATGTCTTTTTCTTCTACCATTGGAGATGTGACCCCCTTACGAATTTCCCGACGCCTCACGACGGCGGACTCAATTTGAGACTGCGCAAGTTAGCACAGCACTCA
>JAUVCS010000159.1 GCA_030590745.1 Desulfuromusa sp. | reverse complement strand
CCGCTTCCCGAAGGACCAATAAACGAGACAAAAGAGGCTGGTTCGACAGAGAAATCGACTGCACGAATTGCCTCAACCTTGATGTCGCCGGTGACATAGGTTTTAACTAACTGTTTTGCAACGACTACGGACATAATATCCTCTCACTTTCTCGAAAACCCAAAACCGCATGTTTATTAATCCCATATCGGCAGTTGTGGAGAGGTTAAGAGCCTATATCTTACAGTGAATTGCCATATGTTGTGAATGAAAATCGTTTTCATTTTTTTCCCCTGTTCATGACATAAGACAGAAAGTCGACGAGCAGGTTCCAGTTATAAAATCTACTCGTCATGGTGGCTTGACTATAGAGTGAAGAACCTAAGGCGGGGGGAAGAGGTATTAAAATTGTATGAATATCTTCTGTGCAGAACGCTGATCGATCTGAATAATTATCTTGGCGTTACCGGGACTACCGGTTTGATCTGTACGGGGAAGCAATCAAACAACTCTACCAGTTACAGATCAAACGGGGTAAAATTGTTGAACTTCAATAGAACTGTTCTGTTGGAAGATCAGTCCTCTCCGTTATAAACCTGCATACTCCAAAAAAGTAACCGGTGGCCTGTAAATTGGCTGTTCTGCAAGTAAATTATAGATTTCTTTGGGGCCAAAGTACCTTGCTTCTAAGGCCTGTCCATTTTTCATCCAGAAACCAAACTGTGGAATGAAGGTATTATGGCGAAGTGTATGGTCTATTGTTAACCCCGCAAGGACAAAAATGTTGCTATCACTCCCATCAAAATCATCGGTAATGAAGGAAGCAATCCGGTGGAATTGACGCCAGGTGTTGATATTACACAAGCGTCGATGGGGGAAGGGTGAGGCAACTATTTCGGGTAAAAAGTCAAAAACTGAAACCTCTATCATAGTTTTTGGTTCGTGACTTTCCTGATTTAATATCTTCTTGAATGAAAATAGCTCTGGCTTTAGCAAGTTTCCGATAGGTTGCGGATTTTCTTCTAATTTTAGTAATTCTGGCTGGTTATTAACAATACTGGAATGTAATCGATAAATTTTCCCCAGGGTTCCTTCCCCCAGAGCTTCCCCTTCAACTAAACTGTTCAGTTTAATTTGGATGCGGACTGTTTCCGTTGTCAGTTTCTTGAATAAATATTTATAGGGAACCTCGACCTTGATGATATTTTCTTCCCGAAAAATTTTGATTAACTGTGCTGCACGCCGGTAAACCCGCAAATAATCATTCAGAACCCTTGCTAACATCCCACAGCATGGAGCATGTTGACCATGAACTCTTTCAATATAACCGATGCCGTCAGACTCATCTACACCAATATGGCTGCCACCCAGAATGACAAAATCTTTTCCATGGTGAGACGCCGTTGCCAGGCGGCTGGGATCGAGTAACGCTCCAACTCTTCCCAAGTTAAAAGTGGGACAATTATTGACATACCCAAACAGAGCTTTTTTGATCGATTGGCTTTCATCCGAACACTGCCAAATGGCCGGAAGTATCCCTTCAAAACCGGCCTGATCGGTTAAGCTGCACATTCGCCCGTAGAGTTCCATCAAGTCCATTGGGGTTTGATCCAGAAAGTTTTCAGGAGGCGGGGCAATAGGCATGAGATGCTCCTTTATGGTTGGTTGATTTTGTCTAACAGGCTGTTGAAAAACTATCTGTGTTGCGATTGCTGTGTTGAAAATTGCCTCAAAATTCTCATTTACTGGGTGTAAACTGCGCTTTTTCGGCAATTTTCGCCTTGCACTCAAGCCCTCGAAAACGTTTTTCAACACCCTGCTAAGGTGTACTTTCTTGTGCTTTCTGCCGATCAGGAGAATAGCGTTCCACCAGGATCTCGAATTCTCCGGTCAACTGATTGTAGTATCTCAGCTGTCCGGTTCCCATATTATAGTACCAGCCATGGAGGCTCAATTGCCCTTTGGCAACCCTCTCTTTGACCCATGGGAAGGTCATCAGGTTTCTCAACGATACCAGAATTGCTTCTTTTTCACAGGCTCGCGCCTGCTTTTCCGGGGTCTCATCTGGCATTTCTTGTAAAACTTTATCACGGGCTGAGGCAGCAATATTGACCCACTTGCCGATAAATTCTCCCGCTTCTTCCCCTCTGGCTGATGCCATTAATGCCGCAATACCGCCACAATCGGAATGACCAAAGACAATAATGTCTGAAACTTCCAGATGACAAACAGCATATTCTATTGATGAACTGACTCCGTGGTAATCATCACTTTTTAAGTAAGGTGGAACCAGATTGGCGATATTTCGGAGGATAAACAGATCCCCTTGTGAAGAATCGGTTAACAGTGCCGGATCAACTCTGGAATCGCAACAGCCGATCAAAAGAGCTTGTGGCTTCTGACCTTCTATTAAGGTGCTGGCAAGTTCTGGATTTTTACCAAAATGTTGTTGTTGGAAATTCACAATACCAGTAAGAAATTTAGTGACATCTGCCATCCGCATTACCTCCAATTTTCTGTCTGCGGGATTCTAGCACAGATAACAATGGAAATAATGCTTCAAAAACTCTTTACTCCGGGCATTTCTGCCAAAGTTACAGTGGTACGTGAAAAAAATAAGGAGTTACTGATGGCGATGAAGCTTTTGTAACGCAAGCCACTGTCGTCCCACAGTTGCTTTGAGGAACAGCAGTACTTGAGTACTTTCCATTGCCCGGTCAGTGCAGTCGACGCCAGAAGGTCACCTGGGAAATATTGTGATGGAAAGTTCGTACCGTTTCGCGGATTACAAATTCCACCTCCTGTGGTTCACCAATCATGGTGAAATGTTTGGAGAGTTTCTTGCCCAGACCCTCCAGGGTGGTAAAGGGTGTGCCTGCACGAAAGCGCCCACCGAGCCACTGTTTACGAGGGGTGTAATGTTCCAGCCAGTTATAAGGTGAGGCAATGACCAGCAGACCACCAATGACCAATCTCTGGTGGATACCGGCAAGAAACTTTCGGGGTTCGGGGCAGCGGTCGATGAGGTTAGAGGCCAGAACCAGATCATAGTCGCAGAAGCCCGCTTCAAGGTAGCTGGCGTTTCCTTGGGAAAAGGTGACCCTGGATGCGGTCTCTGCCAAGTTGAGATCGGCAAGGAGAACTTCGTGGTCGGAGATAATCTCCCCTTCTTCGGGAAGTTGATAACAGATTTTGCCACGCTTTTGGATGCGTCGGGCGATATCAATGAAGCGAGAGGATAAATCTATACCGGCAACCTGGTCAAAGTGGGTCGCCAGTTCAAAGGAGGTTCGTCCGACGGCACAACCTAGATCAAGGGCTCTGCGCTGTGGTTTTCCTGTCAATGCCGTGGCACAAAGCTGTCCCATCTTCTGGGGAAAATTAGCGACTCTGAAATAGTCTGAACCGTAGTGCGCGTCACAGTACTGGGCGACGGCAGTATCTGTGCAGTAGTGGGCATACAATGCTGCCATGGTGGGTTTCTTGGAGCTTCGCGACAAGATGGGTATATCCATTGAGTGCTCCTGGGGTGGTGGTATGCCACGGCATGCCGGGAGTTCAATCCTCCACAAGGCATTATAGCACCAAGGTATTATGAAATTATAGCCGGTTTCCACATACGTGTTTTCGAGCGTGCTCCACAGCTTTATCGAATGAAGTGTAAATAGTTTTTCGGAAAGGATTGGGGTGGCTTCCTGTTCAATCAGTTTGGCTCTTATCTCATTGTTGTTTGCAAGATATATT
>JAUVCS010000003.1 GCA_030590745.1 Desulfuromusa sp. | reverse complement strand
CATGGTTTATTTCCGCCGATTCCCGGGAAGTTACGTGATCATTTGAGCTTGACTTCCCAGTATGGTTATCAAGCATTAAAAACGACGGTTCAAGCTGGTGAGCAGCGGATGCGGGTTGAAATAACCACCAGAAAACTCCATCGTTTCAATGAGTCTGGTGTTTTGGCTCCTGGTTTTAAATTTCGTCATAAAGGTTTCCGTGCCCTGATTAAATCATTGATGGAAGGGGAATCTGCTTTCGATACAGAATCATTACGTCTTGCCTCTGCAACGATACAGGTCTATACCCCGCAGGGTGATATCCAGATTTTACCAGAAGGGAGCAGTATTCTGGATTTTGCTTTTGAAATCCATGATTCACTTGGCTTGCATGCCCGTCGTGGACTGATTAATGGTCGGACCCGGCAACTGAAAACCCGACTGCTTGATGGTGATCAGATTGTTGTGGAGACGTCAGAAAAACCAGAAGTTCTTCCCAAATGGTTGGAGTGGGCGGTTACTCCACGAGCCAGGAACAGTATCCGTCGTTATTTGCGTAATAAGGTAAGGGCCTCTTAATAGAATTTGGAGTGAATATGTTTAAATTATTATGCAGCGTTGTCTTGTTGCTTCTTATGCCAATGCTCTCCCAGGTTTATGCCGGTCAGGTTAATACTTTCATTTATCACCGTTTTGATGAAAATCGCTACCCTTCCACCAACATCTCTGCGGAAATTTTCTCCCAGCAACTCGATTATATTAAAAAACAGAATGTCGAAGTTATTTCTCTCAATGAGTTGTCAACCCGGCTTGCTGCAGGGAAGGATCTTCCTGATCATGCTGTCTCTTTTTGTGTGGATGATGCGTTTCGCTCATTTTATGATGTCGGTATGCCGATTATTCGCCAGTATGGTTTTCCCTTTACTTTGTTTGTCAATACCGACGCTGTTGGGACACACGGATACCTGAATTGGGATGAACTGAAGAAATTAGCGGCAGAGGGGGTCACAATTGGAAATCATACCGCAAATCATGCCTATCTGGTCGAATTGCAACCGGGAGAGACTTTCCCACAATGGAAAAAAAGGATTCAGGCTGATATTGAAAAATCGCAGCAGCAGTTTGAAAAGCACCTTGGTTTCAAGCCCACTCTGTTTGCTTACCCCTATGGTGAATATAGTGCTGAAGTTGTAAAAATTATTAAAAATTCTGGTTTTGTTGCTGCTTTTGCCCAACAGTCCGGTGTTATTCATTCCGGGCAAAACCGCTATATTCTTCCGCGCTTTCCTATGGGTGGACCGTTTGCAACCTTTGCCGGTTTTAAATTGAAATTGTCGATGAAGCCGTTGCTAGTGGCCGAAGACGATCCATTTGACCCGGTGATTCGGGATAATCCGCCAGTTTTACGTCTGCAAATCCCCGGAAAACAGATCGATCCAAAGCGGTTTAATTGTTTCGTTCAGGGAGATAATCGTTGTTGGGTGGAAGCCGTTAAAGTCAACAGCCCCGGGGAGTATCGGATACTTGCAGAGAAACCACTGACTGGGCGGCGTAACAAATATACCTTGACCCTTCAATCTGGGCAAGGGGACTGGCTCTGGTATAGCCATCTCTGGGTGAACGCAAAAAAAACAGCCGGTAAAATAGCAGATTAGGCTGCTGCTGAATACTCAGCGGCGGATTAACTGGTAAAATAAAAATAAGTTAATATTTTTGTGACACCATCAACTGCTGGTACGAAGTTTAGCCGTGGTAAATCGACTAAGTTGATTGGAGCGAATCATCGCCTGCAATTCTTTGATATAATCTTCACCACGGGTTGAATAACGCAGCAGCCCCTCGGCCAATTTTAAACCATCCGGGCTTTGACCATTAAGTCTACTTCTCGTACGTAACTCTCGCAGTTGTTTATAGGCGGAGTGGGTATTTAGATTGTGGAGATAAGAGCGAACCGAATCATAGATAGTGGCAAATTTTCGAACTTCATAGGTTGCCCCTTCCGGGCGATCTTTCGGGATGATCCCTTGACCCGGGATGAATGTCCATTGCCCAAATAAATTATTCGCTACACGTGAAAAACGCGAAGTCCCCCAGGCTGATTCATTGGCCGCTTGAGCTAAGGCCAGATCTTCAGGGATGATATCAACTCGGCTGAGCAGTTTGTCGACGGTTTTCTCCGGTTGAGTATCGTAGAATTTGACTTTGTAGCGTTTAGACAGGGTCGCTATTGTCTGCAATTGTTGCTCATTTAACGATTGTTTTGCAGAGAGCTGCTGATCAATTATCAACAGTTGCTTACGTTCCACACGAATCTCATCATTGGCCAACAGGATCATTGGCAGTAAAGCTTTAAAGAATATTGATTTTCGGTGTTTGCTGGATTGAATCTTATTTAAATCGCCGGGCAAATTCTGCAGAATCAAGGGGGGAACCCCATTTTCAAGAGCATCAATCTGGTAGCTGTAGCGATTAAATTCAGATTCCAGGTCTTTATAGAAATCTTTGCCGATGATTTGAATATCAGGCCCCTGATAGATGGGGGCAATACTCACAGAATAACTGGCCAGCAGCAAACAAAGCCCCAGAAACAGCGGCAAAGTTGCTTTGTGAAAAAATTGTATGTTCATAAAACTCATTCGTAGGATAATTTACTGTTTATAGGTTGCGGCATTTATATAGAAGAGAATATCCTTTGTCAACAGTAGTATGTGTTAAAGTTCCTTATTTATCGGGTATTTAAATTATCCTAATATTGGTCATCTAATAAAGTTAGTGGCAAAATTGGAGTGACCTGTGAAACAAGGCATGTTAATATAGTTCAGATATCGTCTGGAGGGGCTGGGGAAAAGAGTTTGTTTCTGCGTGAAGCGGTTAGTTTCTGAATTGTGACTTTTATATCTTATTAACAGGAGATGATTATGGGTTTAGAAGAAGGAGTTTGTTATACATATGAAGCGGCTCTTGAGAAGGCGATCGAAATGGAAGAGGAGGGCTTCCGGAATTATCTGCATGCTATTGATGTCGTAACCGACCGTCAGGCTATTGCGATTTTGCGTGAAGCAGCGATTGAAGAGTTGAATCATAAGCAACGTCTGGAGATGGCGCTTCTGGATGGACATGATCACAATGTTGCTGACCTCCGGAAAGAGATCCCTTCAATGAACCTGAATTATGTTTTTGAACAAAAGGAGATTGCTCCAGATGCCGATGCTAGAACTGCTTTGGCTCATGCAATTTACCTGGAAAAATGTGCAGTCGATTTTTATAAAAGGTTGATGAGTGGCTGTGAGGGGGCACCAATGGCAGATCTGTTTCAGCGGTTGCTTGCGGATGAAACCAGACACCTGAGTAATCTGGAAGAGTTTTATGAAAAACATTTTTTGACTGAGAATTGATCTGGTCAATTAGTATCATCCTTCTTTTTCAAAAGGAATATTAATCAGATGAAGAAGTTAGTGTTTTTATTGTTCTTATTTATGTTGATTTTAGCCGCATGTGCAACAACACATGAAACGACGACCAAAGACTTTGATAAAGTTTTTGATGACTCACCGGTAGATTTAAGAGGTAGGTAGTAGAATAAAAATAATAAAAATATTAATAAAAGTGGTTTTTCGATACCCTATTCTAGATGTTCCATATAACATGTTAAATAAGAGAAAGCTCACACGAAAACTTGTGTGAGCTTTTTTGTCAGTAAGGTGATTTGGTCACTGTTATACTTGACAAAAAACATTAAGATTTTTATCTTTCTGCGCATGAAATAACCAGTAATTCAAGGAGAAATTAAAGATGTCTGACGAGATCAAAAAAGAAGAAGGCAGTATTTCCATTCACACAGAAAATATCTTTCCGATTATCAAAAAGTGGTTGTACAGCGATAAAGATATTTTCTTGCGTGAACTGATTTCTAACGCTGTTGATGCTATCCACAAACTGCAAAATATCAACCTGGTTGAGGGGCTGAAGTTAGCTGATGAATATAAGGTTGACATCCATCTGGACAAAGAAGCAGGAACCCTGACGGTGACGGATAACGGCATCGGTATGACAGCTGATGAGGTGCGTAAATATATAAATCAGATTGCATTTTCATCAGCGGAAGATTTCATTGAGAAATTCAAAAACCTGGAAGATAAAAATCAGATTATCGGTCATTTTGGTATGGGTTTCTATTCTGCTTTTATGGTCGCGGAAAATGTTGAGATCCGGACCTTGTCCTATGAAAAGGATGCAGAGGCGGTTCACTGGAAATGTGAGGGGACAACAAGTTACAGCCTTGAATCGACCGATAAAAAAGATCGTGGTACCGAAGTTATTTTATATCTGAATGAGGATGAAAAAGAGTTTCTGGACCCTGCTAATACCGGTGAAATAATCAAAAAATTCTGTAATTTTCTACCGGTATCGATCAGTCTTGAAGGGGAAGAGGTCAATGATAAAAATCCCCTCTGGACAAAAAGTCCAGCGGATATCAGCGATGATGAATACAAAGAGTTTTACCGCAAGCTTTACCCCATGTCAGCTGATCCCCTGTTCTGGATCCATCTGAATATTGATTATCCCTTTAATCTCAAGGGGATCGTTTATTTCCCCCATCTGACTAACGAGTTTGATGTCACCAAGAGTCACATTAATCTCTATTGTAATCAGGTGTTTGTTTCTGCTAGCACCCCGGAGTTGATTCCGGAATTTCTGACTCCACTGCAGGGTTGTCTGGATGCTCCCGACTTACCTTTGAATGTTTCCCGCAGTTATTTGCAGAATGAACCTCAGGTACGTAAAATTCGTGAAGTTATCAGTGGTCGGGTGGCGGCTAAAATTGTTGATCTGGCAAAAAAAGATCGTGAAGCATTTGAGCCCATCTGGGAAGATATTCATTCCTTCATCAAATATGGGATGATGCGTGAGGACAAGTTTTATCAGAAGGTGAAGGATCAGGTTATCTATCACTCCACCGGTGAGGACAAGTTCACGACTCTGCCAGAATATCTTGAGCGTGCCAAAGAGAAGCATGAAAACAAGGTTTATTATGCCAATGATGAGGGAACTCAGGCGACCTATCTAAAATTGTTTAAGTCCCAGGGGATGGAAGTGCTGATTCTTGATGCAATGATTGATAGTCATTTTATCCAATTTCTGGAATCAAAAAATACCGACCTTAAATTTGAGCGGGTCGATTCCGATATTACTGAAAACCTTCTGGAATCTGATCCTGCAAATGAAATTGTTGAAGGTGCTGATAATAAAACTAAAGGGGAACGAATTGAGCAGGTTTTCAAGGATGGCCTTGATGAAATCAAAGGACTGACAATCCGCATTGAAACTCTCAGGGATGACACTGTTCCGGGGATTATTCTTCTGAATGAACAGTCCCGGCGTTTCAAAGAGATGACCAGCATGATGGGGCAGGGTGAAATGCCCGATTTATTTGCCGAGCATACCCTTATGGTGAATACCGCCAGCCCCGCAGTTGCAAAAGTTCTTAAATCGCAGGATGAAGGGGATGCTGAGCTTGCAGCGATGCTGATGAATCAAATTTACGATCTGGCAATGTTGTCACATCAGGCGATCAACAAAGAGCGGATGGCTGGATTTCTTGAGCGGAGTGGAAAACTGCTTGGAATGATCTGATAGTTATCGAAGTCTAGCAGTCTGTCGGACTATCAATGAACTGGTTGCTAGATAAAATAGCCGGGCCAAAGTGCCCGGCTTTTTTTTATGATTCCAGCGGATTTGTTTGTCTTATCGCTTCATACAGAATTATTGCTGCTGAATTTGCCAGATTTAAACTGCGTACTGCGGAGGAGAAGATAGGGATCAGTATCGCCCGCTTCGCCTCAGCTGCAAGCAAGTCTTCCGGTAGCCCTAAGGTTTCCTTGCCAAAAACAAAAAAATCACCGGGATTATAGCCGACAGCAGTATAACTCTGCGTTGCCTTTTTCGAGGTGTACCAGAACCGTCCAGCTGGAAAATTCTGCTGCAAATGTTGCAATGAATCCCAGCGGTGCAACTTAACTTCTGGCCAGTAGTCGAGACCTGCCCGCTTCATATATTTATCATCCAGAGAAAAACCGAGTTTTCCGACCAGGTGAAGATGGGCTCCTGTCGCAGCACAGAGCCGTCCGATGTTCCCTGTATTGGGAGGAATTTCCGGTTCGACCAGAACAATATGAAATGGCATGGAATTTTGCATGTGCAGGGGTATAGCACATTGGCGGTGGTGATGGAAAGGTTTGCGGTATTTAGATAATATCGATCAGTTCATGAATCTTAAATTCTTCCTGGCGTCTTTCTTCTCCGCTATAACGTGCTATTTTTGTCATGTCACGAATCTCGTCTACTTCAATCAAAACCCACCCACTACTTCTTTTAAACATGCTAATCCCATTATTGGCAATAAGTTTGGGGAGCATGAAACCCTTAACTTGATCGTGATTTCCATTATTGTATATAACCGGGATCAACATAGGTTCGTTTCCATCCTGTTGTTTGATTTGAAAATTCTGAGGAAGACTCTGCTAGTGAATTGATATTCTAATATGCAATAATTCAGCCATGCTTTCAACTTACTGAATTATCGGTATTTTTATTTTCACATTGAAATTGTGTCGGAAAACTTTACAGTGGGTGCCGTTAATATTGCTAAGAAAGAAAAACCGGAGGCAGAAAGGCTGCCTCCGGGGAAATATGCTTATTTATAAAGGTTATTTCTGACTGTGTGCCAAAGCTTGTTCAACATCTGCAATCAGGTCATCAATATGTTCTATCCCTATCGACAGGCGGATCATCCCTGGATCGACTCCCGCCGACCGTTGTTGCTCTTCTGTGAGTTGCCGGTGAGTGGTGCTGGCAGGGTGAAGTACTCCAGAACGAGCATCAGCTACATGAACGACCAGCGCAACCAGTTGGCATGTTTCCATGAATTTTTTACCGGCCTCTTGTCCCCCCTCTATTTCAAAGGTCATAACACCGCTACACCCACCGGGTAGGTATTTGCTGGCAAGAGGAAAACTGGTGTGACTTTTCAGACCGGGATAATTGACTTTTAAGACCGCAGGATGTTGCTCCAAAAACTCAGCCATTGCCTGAGCATTGCTGCTGTGACGTTCCATGCGTAACGGCAGGGTGGTCAACCCGTGATCGATAAGAAAACTATTTTGTGGGGCAGGGCAGCAGCCAAGATCACGCAGATACTGGACTCTGGCTTTGACGATGTACGCAGCTGCGGAAAATTTTTCTACATATTTTAGTCCGTGATAACTCGGATCAGCTTCAATTAATTCAGGAAACTTGCCATTATCCCAGTTGAACTGACCCCCATCTACAATAACACCACCCAAACTGGTTGCATGACCATCAAAATATTTAGTTGTGGAATGGACGACAATATCCGCTCCCAGTTCCAGAGGTTTACAAAGACAGGGGGTGGCAAAGGTATTGTCAATCATCAGAGGAACATCCTGTTCCTTGGCAATTCTAGAAAACTTGGCAAAATCGAGGACATTCAAGTTTGGATTTCCGATTGTTTCAGCGAACAGACAGCGAGTTTCTGGACGAAAAGCTTTCTTTATTTCAGCAGCGTCTGCTTCCGGATCAATAAATGTGACCTCAATTCCCATTTTTGGAAAGGTGTTAGCAAACAGAGAATAGGTTCCTCCGTAAAGGGTACTTGCAGAGACAATATGCTGCCCCGCTTGACAGATGTTCAAGATGGCGCCACTGATTGCGGCCTGTCCTGACGAGGTTGCCAACGCCCCTACACCACCTTCCATCAGGGCAATTTTGCCTTCAAGAGCTGCCGTAGTCGGGTTGCTGATACGACTGTACATATGATCGGCCAGATCCAGATCAAATAGTTTTGCGACGTGATCTGCACTGGTATATTTAAATGTCGTACTTTGACAGATGGCCGGAATACGGGGTTCTGTCGGTTTAGGGGCATAGCTTCCCTGGACAGCCTGAGTTTCTATTTTCCAGTTGTTTTCCATTTTTATTCTCCATTGGTAAATATGAAAGTGAGCAATTCTAACAAATATTGTCTGCAAAAGCGAATTCCCAAAAAATGGTTTGGTTTGACTATTTGGTTTTAACTTGATCCAAGCTCGATCATGATGCTTAATTATGTCGTTATGAAATTCGACCTGATAAATCATGTTGTTGACGAATTAGCGGCGCAATTAGCGGGTGCCAGAGTATCCAAGATCTATCAACCTGCGCCAGAAATTCTGCTATTCAAGCTCTGGAATGGCAAGGAAACTTTACGACTGTTGCTATCGGCAGAAGGACAGAAAAGTCGCCTCCATTTAACCTCTAAGACTTGGCCTAATCCACATATTCCCCCCCGTTTTTGTCAGTTGCTCAGAGCTAGAATTTCCAGGATTTATTCAGTTTCTATTGTTAATGATGATCGGATTGTCCAATTTAATTGTACAGGAGGTCGGGGTGACTGCCGGTTGCTGATTGAGTTGACCGGGAAAAGCAGCAATTTAATTCTTTTGAATGATCAGGGACTGATTATCGATGTTTTGAAAAGAATACCAGCTGAGGGTGGCCAACGGGTAATTTTACCCGGGAAAGAATATCTGCTTCCGGAAAAGCTGGAGATTCAGCAAAAGATAGATAAGGGATCAGCCCCTCAGTTGGAAAATAACCATTCCTGGAACCAGACTGTCGAAAAACTTTACAGTTGTAATGAACATACTGAGAATAAGCACGATTTTTATCGCCAACTGCAGCAGACTATCAATCGACAGATAAAGAAACTGCAAAAGCGGTTACTCAGTATTGAGAAAGACTTACAGAAACAACAAAATTTTGCAGTTGACCGACAGATCGGTGAATTATTATTGGCAAATTTACACCTGATTACCCGTGGGCTGGTTGAAATTGAACTGCAGAACTATTATCTGCAACCTCCAGAAACATTGACTATTCAACTCGATCCGCTGTTGCTGCCAGCGCAGAATGCAGAAAGATACTTTAAACGTTATAAAAAAGGGCTGCGTGGAGAGCAACATAGTCTAAGGCGTTTAGGCGAAACTCAAGCTGAATTGGAGTGGCTGGAGCAACTTGACTATCAATTAAAGGACAGTGTAAAGAATTCCGACATTGAAGAAATTGCTCAGGAACTCCGTCAGGCGGGGCTGCTGAAAGATAAAAATCGTCTGCATACAAAACGGACGCTGCAACCGTCAATTCCACATGAAACCACCAGCCCCTCCGGGTTCAGAATCCTTTGGGGGCGAAATAACCGGCAAAATGATGAAATTTCTACAAAAATTCTTAAAAATGGTGATTTTTGGTTTCATGTTCAGCACGCTCCAGGGGCACATGTTGTGATGAAGGTTGCTAACACTAATCTAGGGTTAAAAGATGCAGATTTGAGCTATGCCGCTGCAATTGCAGCCGGCTATTCAAAATCAAGAAATGACCACAAGGTTGAGGTGATGCTGGCGGACGCTAAAGCTGTCCACAAACCAAAGGGGTGCAGGGCTGGTCTAGTCAATGTTCTTCGATACAAGACTCTGACCGTTAAACCTTTTCGATTGTCTTAGCAGGCTCCCAAATCCCCTGGGGAATTTGCAGATTAAGCCAGTAATTGATTTGCCAGCATCGGTAACATGGGATTGATAGGTCGAATCCCTGAGGTGATCACAGTTTTAAGATCGGTCAGAATTATCGATGATCCTTGCAGTCCCACCATCATTCCTCCATTACCTTTAATGAGATTTTCAACGGCTGCCTGGCCAAATCGTGCTCCGAGGAGACGATCATAAACCGTTGGTGACCCGCCGCGCTGATAATGACCGAGCACGATGACCCGGGTCTCAAAACCAATCCGGTTTTTAATCTGATCAGCTATGTCTTCGGCTTTACCAGCCCCTTCGGCCACCATAATGATAGAATTGGTGCGACCCTCCTGATAGCGTCTCCGCAGGTCGTTGCAGATTTCGTCAAGGTTATAGGGTTCTTCGGGGATCAGACTGTATTCAGCGCCTGCTGCAATGGTGGCAACGACGGTCAGATAACCACAATTTCGTCCCATTACTTCGACAACAAAAGCACGGTCATGGGATGATGCTGTATCCTTCAGATTATCGACAGCGCGGACAATATTATTCAATGCTGTATCGACACCCAGTGAAACATCGGTAAAGGAGATATCGTTATCTATTGAGCCGGGAATACCAATGACCGGGATCCCTTGTTGGTGGATCGCGTAACCTCCCTTGAGAGAACCATCTCCACCAATAACAATCAGACCTTCCACCCCCATCCCCTTCAAATTTTCACTAGCCAGCCGTAGCCCTGGTTCGGTGCGCATCTCTTTGCAGCGGGCGCTCTGTAGAACTGTTCCCCCGCGCTGCAGGATATTGCTCACTGATCGAGTTGTCATCGGTTCGTAGAGACGATCAATGAGACCTTGAAAACCTTTCTGGATGCCGATAACCTCAAGGTTTGATGCTAATCCAGCCCTGACAACAGCACGCAGCGTTGCATTCATCCCCGAGCAGTCACCGCCACTGGTCAAAACAGCAATACGTTTCATAAAACATTACCTTTCTAAAAAAGAGCAAAGCGGGTAGATTCCTCACTAGACTATGAGATATTATAACTTGTAGAGGAAAATTAATCATTTTTTTTGGAGGAATCCAGATGCAGCGTATCATCATTACTTTTTTGTGCTTACTATTTTTACTGATTTACACCATCCCGGCATCAGCTTCTTCGCACGCCATATTTGAGAAAGTTCAAGAACATCAGCTTGCCAATGGCGCAACGGTGCTTCTGGTGGAACGTCACAATTCCCCAACTGTGGCAGCATATATCAGTTTCAGGGTAGGTGGGGTCAATGAAACCAGCCAGGAGCGGGGGGTTGCTCACTTATTGGAACATATGCTGTTCAAAGGGACCAAAACTCTGGGAACCAAAGACTATGCGGCCGAAAAACCACTCTTAGAGAAGATTAAAACGGTTGGTCAACAGATAGATGTTCTGAAAAATCGCCACGCTGCTGACCCACAGGAATTACAACAGCTGCAAGACCAACTCAAGGGGCTGCAGAATGAACATCGGAAGCTGGTGGTCAAGAATGAATTTTCTAAAATCTACGCAGAAAATGGTGGTGTCGGCTACAACGCATTTACCAGCAAGGATTTAACCACCTATCTGATCAATCTGCCGGCCAATAAATTGGAACTCTGGGCAGCGATTGAGTCTGATCGGTTGGAAAATGCGGTTTTCCGTGAATTTTATACTGAGCGGGATGTCGTTCACGAAGAGCGCCGTCGTTCTTATGAAAGTAGCCCTAATGGTTTAATGTACGAAACCTTGCTGGCAACTGCGTATAAGGTTCACCCCTACCGGAACCCGGTGATTGGTTGGAATTCAGATATTGATAATCTGGACCCTGATCAAATCCGTGATTTTTTTGAAAAATATTATACTCCGGTCAACATGGTGATTACCCTGGTTGGTGATTTTGAAAGCGCAGCCACGTTGCAGATGGTTGATCGCTATTTTGGTAAACTTGCGCCGGGGGTGCCGGTTCCACCCGTCGTGGACAAGGAACCGGAACAAAAGGGGGAGCGGCGGGTTACGATCAATTTTGATGCAGAACAGCAATTGATGATTGCCTATCATAAGCCTGCCATGCCCCACAAGGATGATTATGTATTTGATATTCTTCTGCAGATTTTAAGTGAGGGGAGAAGCTCACGACTCTATAAAACGCTGGTTATCGAGAAACAATTGGTCACGGATGTCGGCGTATTCACTGCTCCTGGTTCACGTTATGATAATTTGATGATTCTGAGTATGACCCCGCGCTTTAGTTGCTCCTGTACCGATATTGAGGATGCCGTTTATATCGAGCTGGACCGGTTGAAATCAGAACTACTCACTAGTGCAGAGCTTGCTGTTGCCCGTAAGCAGATCATGACTTCAATCCTTCGCGGGTTGGAAGGGAACGGTGGGCTGGCGAGGATGTTGTCTTCATACCAGACCCTTGGCGATTGGCATTATCTGGTTGATTATGAAAAACAACTTAATTTGGTAACTGCTGAGGATGTTATGGCTGCTGCCAAGCGCTATTTACATGCTGATAATAGAACTGTTGTGACTTTGATTCGTGGAGAAATTTAATAATGCGCTATTTTTTATATTTGTTGCTCATCCTCCTCCTTTTCGGCTGTGGTCAGACTCGTTTGAGTCAGCAGGAACGGCCTGATAACCTGATATTTCCAGCTCTTGAATTTCATTTCCCGGAAGTTACCCAACAGCGGTTGGCCAGCGGGGTGAAACTCTATCTGAAAGAAGATCATGAGTTGCCACTGGTTAATTTAACCCTGCTGGTTGAGGGGGGAAGTATTTATGAACCCCTCGATAAAACCGGATTGTCCCAGTTCTTTGCCCAATCCTTATCGACAGGCGGGACAGAAAGTTTGTCACCACTACAGTTGGAGACAGAACTGGAAGCAATGGCTGCCATTTTAACAGTTTCAAGTTCCAGCTATGGTTATGAAATCAATCTCTCTTTAAATCGCCAGGATCTGAAAAGGGGAATTGAAATCCTTGGGGAGCTATTGCGTCGACCCCGGTTTGAAGCAGAACGGGTAGAGTTGGTCCGGGCACAGTTGTTAGAAAATATCCACCGCAAAAATGATGATCCTGGTTCAATTGCAAGACGTCTGCTTGGTGAGGCTATCTATCCAGATCATCCTTTCGGTGCCGTCTCGACATTAGCAACTGTGAACAGTTTTACCCGGAATGATCTTCTGCAATTACATCAACTTTATTTTCAACCAGAACACTTTTGGTTGGCTGTTTCTGGTGATGTACAGCAAGCTGAGTTGGTTACTCTGCTCGATCAACAATTTGAAAATTGGCCTACAACCGAATCTGTACTCCGTGAGTTGCCGCCGTTACCAGCAGCACCATCCGGGAAGATTATCCTGGCAGATAAACAGATTCCACAGACGACAGTTTTGATGGGACATCCCGGAATCAGCAAGGATAATCCGGATGTTTTTGCACTGCAGGTTACAAACTATATTCTCGGTGGCGGTGGTTTCAATTCACGGATGATGCGGGAGATCCGTTCTGATCGTGGGCTTGCCTATTCGGTCTATTCTTATTTCCAGGTCGGACGCCGATTGCCCGGCCTGTTTATTGTCAGCAGCGAGACAAAATGTGAGTCAACTGGAGAAGTTGTTACCTTGTTGCAGCAGTTAATCAGACAAATTCGGGAGGAACCTGTTTCTGCCGCAGAGCTTGATCTGGCTAAATCAAGTTTGATTAATTCCTTTGTCTTTGCTTTTGCCGATAGCCATTCAGTGGTTAATCGAAAAGTTCGCCTTGATTACTATGACTATCCCGAAGATTATCTTGAAACTTACCGCCAACAGATTGCTGCTGTAACCATCGCTGATGTTCAACGGGTGGCACAACAGTACCTCCATCCTGATAATATCCAGATCGTTCTGGTCGGGGATAAACAACTCTATAGCGACGAAATTAAAAAGATGGATTTACCGGTCGAAACTGTTGATTTGCAACCAGCTCAATAGAGTCAAAAGGTCAGGGTTATGGTCAAGGTCAAAGAATCAACCTCTCGATTAAGAGAAAAGATAAAACGTCTTCTCTGGGAGCAGAATCCCGCCGATTTATCATTTTTTCAGCGGATCTCATTGCGTCAGGTTCAGACCGCTGCACTGGTGCTCAGGGATTTTGGGACGAACCAGTGTTTCTTGCGGGCGGCAGCCTTGACTTATTATACGATGTTGTCCCTGGTGCCATTGTTAGCACTGACTTTTGCGCTGTTAAAGGCCTTCGGGGTGCAAAACTTGCTCCAGCCAATGATTATTGAAAAACTGAATGTTGGTGATGGTCAGGTTGCCGATGTTATTCTGGGCTATATCAATAATACCCAAGTGACCCAACTGGGAGCCGTTGGACTGGCTTTTTTGATTATTGCTGTGGTTTCACTTCTCACAAATGTCGAGCAATCATTCAATCACGTATGGGGGGTTAAAAGTGTCCGTCCAATATTACGTCGATTTGCTGATTATCTCTCGGTCATTTTTGTCGGTCCGTTGCTTATCATCTCTGCTATTTCAATGACATCGACCTTGACCAGCCACAGTTTGGTACAAAAACTGCTCGAAATGCAGATGGTTGGAAATGTAATTCTGCTGCTATTCAAGGTCACTCCGTTTATATTTATGTGGCTTGCTTTTACCGGTCTCTATGTATTCATGTCAAATATCAAGGTGGAATGGCGGGCTGCATTTGTTGGTGGTGTGGTTGGGGGGACGTTGTGGCAGATTGCACAGGTTGGCTATATCCATTTTCAGGTTGGGGTTGGTCGTTATAATGCGATCTATGGGACGATGGCGGCGCTACCGATTTTTATGATCTGGCTCTACCTTTCCTGGGTGATTGTCCTTTTTGGCCTCGGGATTTGCTATGCAAAGCAAAATTTGCGCACCAGTGGTCGGGATTTGCGTGGATCAGAGGTGAGTCGAAACAGTTTTGAGCAGATTGCGCTGGCATTGTTGGTTACATTGGCTGATCGTTTTGCTAAAGGAGAGCCACCAGTCAGTCATGAACAACTGGCGAAATATCTGTTTATCCCTCCCCGTCTTTGTCGCGGTATTATCAATCTGCTGCTGAAGGTTGGATTTGTGACCGAGATTTCTACTTTGACAGGACACCGTCAATATCAACTTGGTCGTTCTGCTGAAGATCTTGGTGTGGCAGAAATTATCAGAAAAATGGGTGATTCTGGTAAGGAAGCTCTCCATCTCCATCCCCACCCTCAGACTCTGATTGCCTTGGAAACTTACCAGCGGATAGAAGCTCTGGTCACTGAAAGCCTGGATGGGGTCACTTTGAAAGACTTGGTGAATCGTTGCAAGGAAGGCGCTGAAGAATAGACAGCTCAGCTGTGGTAACTTTTCAGTTTAATCTCTCCATCAACCATTTCAGCGTAGGAAAATTGAGTGATCCAGTCTCCTAACGCAATGATCTTGACGCCGCAATGTTCCATCTCCAGAGGATGATGGAAATGTCCGCAAATAACTATATCGCTGTGACAGGTTTCAGAAAATGGGATTAAATAGGGGGAAGGGTTGTGATGCTGGTTTTTCGGGCGATTTTTTGAGCTTTTATTACTTAACCAGAGTGCGAATGACCAGACCATGTCAGGGTGAATCATCCGGGATAATAATGTGATCGGCCAACTGCGGAGGAATCTGCGCAGCCGTTGGTAGGTACGATTTGGCTTCAGTAGATCCCCGTGGGTGAGCATGATTTTCTGGCCATCCCATTCGATCAACTGCTGTTCGGGAATGACGGTACAATGAAGTGTTTCAGTAAAATAGGGACCCATGTTGAAGTCGTGATTCCCCTCAACAAAGTAGAGTTTTGTCCCTGATTCTGACAATTGACGTAGTTTGTCCAACAATGGAACATAGCTGGTAAAAACCAGGTGTTTATAGCCAAGCCAGAATTCAAAAATATCACCGAGCAGAAATAGAGCATCGAGCTCTTTTTCCTGATTGAGAAAATCAAGTAAAAGCTGGTAGTTTTTATCCTCTGCATTGCGGAGGTGTGCATCTGCTAAAAATATTGCTTTCATTCCAGCGACTATAAAGAGGCGTGCAGTTGTTGTCAATTTAATCAAACCCGGAAGGGTGGGGAGTTCCAGATGTCAGTTGAAGATCTTTTAGATTCCGGAGTGCGGGCGCATGAACAGGGTGATTTGAAATCTGCCTTGCACTATTTTGAACAGGCGTTGCAGTCGCAACAGACAGCAGAAATCTGGGTTTTATTAGCCGAAGTGCAAATTGAAAGTGGCTCTTTTACCAAAGCCCATAAAAGTCTCCGCGCAGGTTTGGATCTGGCTGCCGACGATCTGGATCTGTTGTTTGCTCTTGGTGACCTTCACCTTGAGCAGGGGAAGCATGACAAGGCAATGGCAATCTACCAGAAAATTATTGATCTTGAACCAAATGAAGTTGATGCCTGGGTGAGTAAAGCGGTTGCGCAGATGAACGACGATGATTTAAGTGGTGCAGAGCAAAGCTGCCAGCGGGCCCTTGCCATCGATCCAGAATCTGCTTTTGCCCATAACGCATTTGGGGATATCAGCGCCTTTAAGGGGAATGTGGATGTTGCCATTAACAGCTTTCTGAAATCGATAAAACTTGATCCGACTGATCCCCAACCCTGTTTAAGTTTGGCCGATCTCCATTATGATCTTGGTCAACTGCAACAGGCAGAGGAATTTTGTCAGAGAGGTCTTGAATTGGATGCAGGGTTGGCCGCAGGTTATCTGATTCTTGGTTATATCTGTCTGGATCAGGATCGAACTCAGGAATCAATCGACAATTTTCAACAATTCCTCCGGTTGGAAAAAAGTTCTGCAGCAAAGAATATCCGGGATGAAGTTTCTGCGGTGATCGATGGGCTCAAATAGATTCTATGGCGAACGGAATAAATTTACCTACTGAAATACGTAATATCCTCTATATATCCTCAGGTTCTTTGCTGCTGGCCCTGGGGATAGTCTTGTTTTTGGCACCCAATCGAATTGCCACAGGGGGAACTCCCGGAATGGCAATTCTCCTGAACAATGTCATCAATTTACCCATCGGCGGTTTAATGTTGTTGATCAACCTGCCGCTGTTATTAGCCGGTGGTAAAATTCTGGGGAAAATTTTTGCAATCCGTTCTGTTGTAGCAATCGTACTGACCTCCATTTTTATTGATTTCTTCAGCCAAATCATCCATCTACAGCCATTGAGTCAGGAACTCTTACTGGCAACTCTGTACGGCGGTATCGGGGTCGGGGTCGGGGTTGGTTTGATCCTGCGTGGAAATGCTTCTGCCGGTGGAACCACAATAATTGCCCGGATCGTTGCTGCTCGAAGTCACTACAAGTCCGGCCAGGTGATATTGTTCTTTGATGTTTTTATCATCGTAGCATCGGGCTTTGTGTTTCAGAACATTGAGCGGGCTCTTTGGAGTATGATCAGTATTTATGTGACGGCCAAATGTATTGATATGATTTTAACTGGAACATTGTCGGAGAAAATTGTCCACATTGCAACCAATCGGGCTGAGTTACTGAGTCAAAAAATTATCGAACAACTTGGACAGCAGGGGACGATTCTCTCCGGGACCGGACTGCACCAAGATGAACAGAAAACTTTGATTTTTGTAACGGTTGATGCCAGGCAAATTGGTCTGTTGAGGGATATCATCCGGAATAATGATCCCGATGCTTTTATGGTCGTTATGGACGCTGCTGAGATGTTAGGGCGCGGGCATGGAGTGAAATTTTAGCAATATGGGAATAGCATCTGACATTATTATTATCGTCGCGGCATTGCTAGGTGGTTTGATTGCACAAAAAATGCGTCAGCCATTACTGCTGATCTGGTTTTTCATGCAGGAGATCTGATCGCCACCATCGGCAGCTCGCAGGAGGCGATTGAAAAAGCATAATAAAAGGGCTGTCGAGATTCCCGACAGCCCTTTTATTCTTTGATAAGTTTAGTTGACCTGCTTATTTACCAGCGGCAGCACGTTTCGCAGCTTTAAGCGGATTGACTTTGACATCATCAGTTTTAAGATCAACTTTCTTGTGTGTAGCAAAGTTACATAGACCATTTGCCCACTTTGCTGCGGGATCAGGGTAAGCGGTACAGACATCACCGATACTCCCTTTGACAATCCGGTCACAACCTTGACACTCTTCAACGATAACCTGGCAGCTGCCACCTGGGGCAACACAACCAGCCTTCTTCCAAAAACTACACTCGGTACCGGCAAGAACTGTTTGGCACTGCATATTTTATTCCTCCTGAATTTATACTTTGTTCGAAATTAGAACACGTACTAATAGCGAATTTGGATTTTAGAGTCAACGATTTTTTAGTTAAGTTTTAATAAAATTTATTATGATTTCGCTTCAGCTGATACTTTTACCCAATAGTCAGGTTCGGATAGCGCTTATTGGATGTTACTCATATCTCATATTGGCTTTTTGTGAGTTTTAGGACGGCAATCGCAATCAGGATAATAACGGCAAGAATGTAAAGGGGGATTGTGAAACTGCCGGTTTTATCGTAAAAATATCCGGCAAACAGTGGCGCTATGGCTCCGGGGATATTGGCAGAGAACAACCAACCATAGATTGAACCAACTTTGTCTGCTCCCCAGACTCTGGCAACTGACCCGGCATAAATCACCAGAACTCCACCGTAGTTAAATCCGGCAATAGCAGCAAAGATCTGTAATCCCAGCGGTGAGGTGACAATGAAAGGGGAGGCGAACAAAAGCAACGCCTGGGAGAGGAGATTAAGCTGTATGATACTACGGCTATCAAAACGGTCGAATATCCCTCCCCATGCAACTCTGCCGATAGCGTTGGCAATCGCAAAAAATGAGACGGCACTGACTCCGGTCATCAGCGTTGCCGCCTTGTAGAATTCTTTGAT
>JAUVCS010000227.1 GCA_030590745.1 Desulfuromusa sp. | reverse complement strand
CGATTAACTTGTCAGGTGATGAATCCGAAGTCGACAATTGTGAAAATTGCCGATATACGGAATCTCGTTGTTGCAGTAAATCGATGATTTTGGCTTTTGGATCCTTTTTCTGCAGCAGAGGGCGAACATCCTGTTGTTTTGAAACTCTGGCTAAGATTTCTTCGGGTGATGCCGTCAGGCAGATAATTTGTCCAGTTTTTCTCAGTGCCGTAACGTTCTTGGGATCAAGTACTAATCCACCACCAGTTGCTATAACCAACTTTTCTTTTTGTGCCAGCTCTTCAACCAACTCCGACTCAAGTTTGCGGAATACTGCTTCCCCTTGTGTCTGGAAAAGTTCGGTGATGGTCTGGCCGATCCGCTTTTCAATCATAAGATCGGTATCGATAAATTCATAACCGATCCGTTTGGCCAACAGGCGGCCCAAGGTGCTTTTCCCGGTTCCCATGAATCCGGTCAGAATGATATTTGGTTGGGGCACGTGACCTCGTTTTTCGTCTATAGAATCAAAATCATCTCACGCCCGTTCGCTGGCGCTCACTCACCAGAAGTAGGCACCTTGAGGTGAGCCACAAAGCCGCCAAGAAATTCTAAAAGATCCCATCTTTCTTTGTGACTTGGTGGCTTTGTGTGAGACGAATGGTTTAAATTTGTTTTTCTTGGTTTGGGTTGTATTTACGAAAGATATGAAATTGGGTTTGTGGTGTCAAGTTGTGAATTTATCAGCTTATTTCCTTGGTATTCCCGAGGTTTTCTGTCATACTCCCGCTCTTTTGAAAAAAATCACTATTTATAAAGGACTTATGGATGTCTGAAAAAATAAGAAATATTGCAATTATCGCTCACGTTGACCACGGGAAAACGACTCTTGTTGATGCCATGCTGGTGCAATCAGGGGTGTATCGTGAGCACCAGGAAATCACCGAACGGGTGATGGATAGTAACGACTTGGAGAAGGAGCGGGGAATCACCATCCTTTCCAAAAACCTGTCGGTACAACATGGTGGGCTGAAAATTAACATTGTTGATACTCCGGGGCACGCCGATTTTGGTGGCGAGGTTGAGCGGATTTTGAAAATGGTTGATTCGGTTCTGCTGCTGGTTGATGCTTTTGACGGACCGATGCCTCAGACCCGGTTTGTGTTAAAAAAATCCCTTGATCTGGGGATCAAACCGATAGTTGTTATCAACAAAATTGATCGTCCGGGTGCACGACCAGAAACTGTTGTTGATATGGTTTTTGACTTGTTCTGTGAATTGAATGCCAATGAAGATCAACTCGATTTTCCAATCGTCTACGCCAGCGCTAAATTTGGAATTGCCAAGCGGCATCTGGAAGATGAATCAGACAATCTGGAACCCCTGTTTGAGATGATTGGTGAGCGGGTTGATCCCCCCAAAGGTGATCCAGCGGCACCTTTCCAAATGTTGGTCGCAAATATTGATTACAATAAGTTTATCGGTCGGACAGCAACTGGAAAAATTGCTAATGGGACAGTCAGAGCCGGTGAAACCGTTGCCAGAATTGACCATGCGGGAAAAATAAAAACTGGACGAATTACTAAATTGCTTGGCTATCAGGGATTACAGCAAGTGGAGTTGCAGGAAGCTTTTGCCGGGGATATTGTTACAATCGCCGGTTTTGAAGAACTGGGAATCAGTGAAACTTTAGCTGATGCTGAAAATCCAGTTGCCCTTCCTTATGTTGCCATTGATGAACCAACGTTATCGATGAACTTTATTGTCAATAATTCACCTTTTGCCGGACTGGAAGGCAAGTGGGTCACCTCCCGGAATATCCGTGAACGGTTAATGAAGGAATTACGTACGAATGTTTCTCTCCGGGTTGAAGAGACCGGCAGTACCGATACATTTAAAGTATCCGGGCGGGGTGAATTGCACCTGTCGATCCTGATTGAAACGATGCGGCGGGAAGGTTTTGAACTTTGTGTTTCCAAGCCCGAGGTTATTTTTCGTGAAGTTGATGGTGAGCGACATGAGCCAATTGAACATTTGACCATTGATGTGCCTGAAGAACATCAGGGAACGGTGATAGAAAAACTGGGCAAGCGTAAGGCTGAAATGACCTCGATGCAGCCTATGGATGGAACAAATCGGATTGAATTTCTGATACCAGCGCGTGGTTTGATCGGCTTTCGGACCGAATTCATGACTGATACCCGTGGAACCGGGGTGATGAATCACACTTTCCATGATTATTCTCTCTATAAGGGTCCCATGGAAGGGCGTAAAAACGGGGTTCTGATTGCTTTGGAACTGGGTGAAACAGTGGCTTATTCCCTGTTTAATTTACAGGATCGCGGCATTTTATTCGTTGGTCCTAATGTTAAGGTCTATGAGGGGATGATTATCGGGCAGCACGCCAAGGAGGATGATCTGGTCGTCAACTCCTGTCGCGGCAAGAAGCTCACCAATGTTCGTTCTTCTGGAACCGATGAAGCGGTACGGATAATAACACCCCGAACTCTGTCACTGGAGCAGTCATTGGAGTATATTGCTACAGATGAGCTGGTCGAGGTGACTCCCAAGTCGATCCGTCTGCGTAAGCGCTATCTGGATGCCAACGACCGGAAGAAGATGGAAAAAAAGAATAAATAGTTCAGTTGTTATTGGGGATCTGTCCTTGTGACGGGTCCCCAGATAATCAACTTAAGGGTCGCGGGGTTGCGCCCCCACCCTCTCCACGACGGCAGTAAAGTCGCAGATCAGAGTTTATTTTCTATTCCCAGCCGCTTAATTTTTTCAACCAAGGTGGTACGATTAATCTTTAACAGGTCGGCAGCACGGGCCTTTAC
>JAUVCS010000281.1 GCA_030590745.1 Desulfuromusa sp. | reverse complement strand
GGGAGGGAAAGGAGTAAATAATCTTCTTCCAGGGCAACAATAAATACGCTCATCAACTCAGTACGCCCATTTTGTTCTGTGTTATGGAGTACTTTAAGGAGAAGCTGTTGACCCGGTTTGAAATAGCGTTGATAATTCATTTCATTAATCCTGTTTTGATTTTATTGATCTCGTGCTTGGCTATTCTATCTTTTTTCAGAGATAAGAACAATCTAATAAGTGATTATTATGGAAATTAATCATATTGTTTTTAAAAAGTCAGAGATATAAAGCAGTTAAGAATTATTAGTTTTTTGTTCCCCAGAGGTACTGATGCAAAAACAGAAAAATGACTATTTTATTGTGACCGCACCCGGTTTTGAAAATATTTGTACCGACGAACTGGTTGCTCTCGGTATTCAACCAACTGCTACCGTTCATGGTGGAGTCGAGTTTTCGGGTGGGTTGCAGGAGCTTTATACAGCCAACTTGTGGCTGCGTAGTGCGACGCGGATACTGGTTCGTTTCGGGGATGTCGCAGCGCGTGATTTTCCAGGTCTGTTCCAACGTTTGTTACGGTTGCCTGGGGACGTTTTATCAAGCCGGGGACCGCTTATGAACTCAGGGTGACAAGTCGCGCTTCTCGATTGATCCATACGGGTCGAATTGCGGAAGTTTGCGAGGCGGCTATTGCCAGGGTTCTGGGTGGCAAAAAAGGGGAAACAGGGCCAGTGCAGAAGATTTTTCTCAGGATGGATGATAATCGCTGTCAGGTTTCTATCGACAGTTCAGGTGAACACTTGCATCGGCGCGGGTATCGGCAGGCCCGGGTTGCAGCACCACTGCGGGAAACTCTGGCAGCCGGGTGTCTGTTAGCATGTCATTATGACGGTTCATTGCCACTGCTCGATATGATGACCGGTTCCGGAACCTTTGCAATTGAGGCGGCGATGATCGCATTACACAAGGCGCCGGGGAGGGACCGTGATTTTGCTTTTATGAACTGGCCGAAATATCGTCCGGGATTGTGGCAGCAGCTATTGATAGAGTCTCAGCGGAAAGAAAAATCAGCAATTTCGGCTCCCATTTTAGCGGTTGATAATAACCCGAAGGCGATTGCGGTGGCCCAAAAAAATTTAGAGAACGCCGGGCTGGATGGATTGATTCAACTCTCTTGTGGCAAAATGCAGCAACTTCAACCTCAGTTTCCACCGGGGTTGATGATCTGTAATCCCCCCTATGGGGAACGGCTTGGCAAAAATGCGAGCCTGAATGCGCTTTACCATGATTTGGGGCGAGTTTATGGAACAACCTTTGCGGCATGGCAAGGGGCGATCATTTGTCCTGAGTCCGAACTGATTAAAACAACGGGGGTCTCTTTTTCGCCTGTACTGCGTTTTTTAAATGGTGGAATTAAGGTTGCTTTATTGGAAAAAGCCTTGACTTGACTTACCCCAGCAGGTATAAATTCCAGCTCTTGTGGAGCAGCAGAACCCTCCGCAAAGATAGTCAAGAAAGCGGGGTGATTGTCAGTGGAAATCACTGTTATTGATGGTAACGTCGAAAAAGCGATTAAAGTTCTCAAGCGGAAGTTACAGCAAGAAGGCCTTTTTCGTGAAATGAAGCAACGTAAATTTTACGAGAAGCCCAGTATTAAGCGGAAACGTAAAGAGAAAGAAGCCCAGCGTCGTCTGCGTAAGAAGCAACG
>JAUVCS010000080.1 GCA_030590745.1 Desulfuromusa sp. | reverse complement strand
GTGGTCTGTTATTTCCTGGCTCACTCTCTGACTGCTCCGATCGGTCGTTTGCGCAGAGCAACCCGCAAGTTCGCGGATGGTGATCTGTCGACCCGGATTGGCAATCAGGTTAAAGGGAAGAATGAATTAGCTGAGTTAGCGCATGATTTTGATGAAATGGCGGGAAAGATAGAGGCTCTGGTCGGATCACAGAAAAATCTGTTGCGGGATATCTCCCATGAATTACGTTCTCCTCTGGCCCGGTTGGGAATCGCCCTGGAACTTGCCCGGCAGCAGGAAAGTTCTGCTGCGCAGAGTAAAGCCCTTGCAAGGATTGAACTGGAAGCTGAACGGATGAATATCATGATCGGGCAGCTACTCAACCTGACCCGTCTGGAAAGTGGTGTCAATACGGTTCCATTTCAAAAATTTGATCTGCAGGAGTTGCTTGCCAATTTGGTAGAAGATGCCAATTACGAGGCGGAAACACGTCGGTGCCAGGTTGTTTACCAGGCTCCAGAGGTCGCTATTTATTCAGGATCACCGGATCTGCTGGCGCAAGCGCTGGAAAATGTGATTCGCAATGCAGTAAAATACACTGCGAATAATACCACTGTGTCAGTCGATTTAATCGCCGGGGCGGAAAATTGGACGATCCGGGTTGCTGATCAAGGCCCCGGGGTCCCGGAAGAGTCTCTGCAAAAATTGTTTGAAGCTTTTTATCGAGTCGCGGCTGCGCGGGATCGTCAGACCGGTGGAACCGGGATTGGACTGGCAATTGCTGAACGGGCGATCAAGTTGCACTCTGGATCAATTACGGCACAAAATCGTCCCCAAGGGGGGTTGCTGATAGAGATCACCTTGCCGTTTGAAAGATGATCTCATAGCTAATATCCTGGTCATCTTCTGGATCTTTACGGTGATTTGTCCCCTGTTACTGACGCTGGTCTGAGAGGATCGAACAAGTGCTGGTTCCTACCAGAAAATCAAAAGCTGCGTAGATTGTTCCGTTGTACATCCCGCCGCAACCAATATCAGAAGTGGAAATTGAAAGCATGACGGCTGATTTTCTGGAGATGACAGCGGCGGCAATGGTGGCACATTTAGCAACTTTAAGGGTTTCAGTATACTCTTCCAGTGTCCCGTAAAATCCATTTTTACTTGCTTCTTCGTAGTTTTCTTGGAGTCGTTGCCGGAACTCCTGCAGATATTGTTGCTGCGGCCAGGACCAGCTTCCCCTTGCCGAATCTCCCAGAAAAATAACGTGGGGACAACTTTTCTGCTGAACTCCCGAGGAAAAGATCATCTCTCCACAGACCGGGCAATGCAGATTGACCGGCTCACTACAAAAATCAAGATTAGTTATTGGAATCGTCATCGTATGACCTTTCAGCGTTGTCCTTTATTATTCTGTATATTGAAACCGCTTCAAAATTTCAGTTTTCTGCATCCGGGCAATCATAAAATCCCGAAACGTTTTTTCTGTCAGGGTTGGAACTTTATCCTGCAGCTGCACCAGTGAAATCATATTTACCATGTTTGTCCGCAGAGTTGTTATCGGGACAACTTCGCCCCGTTGAATCTCCTCCCAGACCAAGTGGGCTGTTGCCACCCCTAATCCCATCCCCAATTTGAGTGCCGAGATCAGGGCTTCGTGACTGTCGAGAGTCATGACGATATTGAGATTTTCGGCGGTTTTATGAAAGTTATGTTTGAACCATAAGCTGAGAGTCGAAGGGTCATCCTCATCGGTAATATACTCTTTACTCAGCAGATTTTTAAACGAATGGTCTCCGGCAATATTCTGTTGGTAATAATCCTGTGAACAAACCAGGATCATCTCCTCTTTAAGTAACGGAGCAACGCTGAAAATATCTGAAAAACTGGGGAGTTCTCCCTGCTTGAAATAGACATCAACCAACGCATAATCCAGGATACCCTCTCTGATCATGGTCAACAGTGGGATCGATTCTTTAAACTTTAATTTGAACATCACATCGGGGTACAGCAGACGAAATTCATGGCAAAAGCGGGGTAGATATTCCTTGCCAAACTCCCGGGGTGCTCCGATTCGCAGCATTCCTGCCGGTCGATCCAGAGGTTGACGGATATAGGGAATTTCATCCTGAAGCTTTTCAATAAAGGGTTCGACCAGGCTGAATAATCGCTCTCCGGCAGCTGTTGGAACCAGTTTTTTGTGCAACCGGGTGAACAGAGGAACTTTCAGCTCCCCCTCCAGTTTTTGTAGTTGCTGGCTGATTGCGGGTTGCGACAGATGTAATTCGTTTGCTGCTGCGACAATGCTGTTGAGCGAGTAGATGTGATAAAAAACCTTGAGGCGATTGAAGTCTGGAAGCATAAGTTTAACTTATCCTATAGTGTAGAAAGAATGATTTTACTTATACACTACGTCGATCTAGTATTCAACCCAAGACACAAACATATTCAAGAAGGAGGCCATTATGACCTACATTGTATTGATTGGACTTGGAATTATTTTTTCGCTGATGCTGCTGGGGCTTTTCTCCCTGGAGCGGCATGAGAGTAAACGACATATTATCAATGCTGACTGGTTGGAAACAGAAGAAAAATTTCATCTTATTTCCCGTTGGGGGGCATAGCTGACAACACAGTTCTAGTCCAACGGAGGAGAATTTTAAGCTTACTAAGCAGCCGGCTCAGGCTGCTTTTTTGCGTTTTACCCCAGCAGGTTGACAGCCTCCTAAGGTAATATTAGGTTTGCCCTCGACCTTTAAGCCGCTGAACACTGTCTGGAAATTAGCCATAGCTCAACGGAGCAAAGAAAAGGATGGGTAGCGTGTACAATAAAAAAGTAATGGATCATTTTAATAACCCCCGTAATATCGGCATTATCGAGGAGCCCTCGGTTATTATTCAAGTTGGTGACCCCAGTTGTGGAGATACTCTGCTGATGTCTCTGAAAATTAAAAAAGATAAGATCGTCGATATTAAATATAAAATTTATGGCTGTGGCGCTGCTGTTGCAACCTCTTCTATCGCCAGCGAAATGGCCATGGGGAAAACTCTTAATGACGCATTGAAAATCACTGACGATTCCATTGCGGAAGCGCTGGGAGGGTTGCCAGAAGAGAAACATCACTGTTCGAACCTTGCCGCGAGTGCTTTACGCGGAGCGATCAACGAGTATCGTAAATCCGCATTGAAGAGGACATAGTTTCATGACTCTTTTTTTCTTAGTTCTTGCTGCATATTTAATTGGTGCGATTCCGACCGGAGTTATTTTGACCCGCCTGACCGGTGGGGAAGATATCCGCAACGCCGGGAGTGGAAATATCGGGGCGACAAATGTCTACCGGGTTGCCGGACGTAAACTTGGGGTGATCACCCTGATTGGTGATTGTCTGAAAGGGGCCGTCCCAACGCTGTTGGCACAACAGACTTTTAATCTTCCTGCAACCGGAGTTGCACTGGTTGCTCTGGCGGCATTTATTGGTCATTGCTACCCGGTTTATCTGGGCTTCAAGGGGGGCAAAGGGGTTGCGACCGCGCTGGGAATCTTTCTGGTTTTATCCCCCCTGTCAGTTCTGTGTATTCTGCTGGTCTTTGTGTTGATTCTCTGGAAATGGCGCTATATTTCGCTTGCTTCAATTTCCTCTGCAGCATCCATTCCTCCATTGGTCTTTATCTTTGAAAGATCCATGCCACTGTTTTTTGCGACACTGGTTATTGCCGGTATTGTAATCTGGCGGCATAAGGGGAATATTGAACTGCTGCGTCGTGGAACCGAAAACAAATTTAATCTTTGAAAGCTGTTATGCGTAACTTTACTGTCTGGTTTGTTATTCCGACTATTTTATTTTCTCCCATTATTGCTTTTATCTCTTATGCCCTGCTTTTTTCCCCTCTGACCCTGGAAAATTCTGTCCAACTGCAGGTTCAGCCCGGAACTGGATTGAATAAAGTTGCCCTCGATCTGCAGGAAAAGGGGGTGATCCGCAGCTCTTTGGGAATTAAATTACTGGCTCGCTGGAACCAGCAGAGTGACCGGATTCAAGCGGGTCATTATCAGTTCAGCGGTTCTGCCACTCCCGAAGAAATTCTTGCCCGTCTGGTTGCGGGGGATGTTGAGAAGGTCAGTTTGACCATTCCCGAAGGATTCACCCTGCAGCAGATTGTTGATCGGATTGAGGAAAAAGGGTTTGGTCGTCGGGACAGGCTGTTGCAATTGGCATACAACGCCGATTTTATCCATTCACTGAAGATAGATGCCGCTAGTCTGGAAGGGTATCTGTTCCCCGAAACTTATCTGTTTGCCCCCGGTGTTGGTGAAAAAGCGCTGTTGAAGATGATGGTTGGGCAGCTTCGCAGCCATATCAGTGAGGAGTTGAAGAAAAATGCAAAGGATCTGGGCCTCGGTTTTCATCAGTGGGTCACTCTCGCTTCAATTATCGAAAAAGAGACCGGGATTGTCGAAGAGATGCCGCTGATTTCGTCAGTTTTTCATAACCGGCTCAAACGGCGTATTCCGTTACAGACAGACCCAACAGTTATTTATGGGATCAAAAATTTTGACGGCAATCTTACCCGCAAGCATTTGAAAACTCCATCTCTCTATAATACTTATCTTAATCGGGGGCTCCCCCCCGGCCCGATTGCCAGCCCGGGTCTGGCCGCTCTCCACGCCGCCGTCAATCCGGCACAGACAAAATACCTCTATTTTGTCGCGACCGGGGATGGTGGTCACCGTTTTTCAAAAACCCTGAAGGAACATAATGCTGCAGTAAGGGAGTATCTGGCTCAGCGACGGCGGAACAGGAAGAAATAGGTAAAGCTAAAGGGAGCAATCTGGGGGAATGTACTTGTTACGTGGCCCCAGATAGCGGGTTAACAACTTCAAGGTCGCGGGGTTGCGCCCCCGCTTGTCGCCATACTCTTTTGTACACCACAAAAGAGTATGCAGAAAAAGGTGCCCGACCTCCTTGCCCGCCATAGCCTTCGGCGACGGCAGGTTCCCTCCGTTCCACAGCTGTTTTGAGGATCGGCAAAAACTCAGGCTACGCCTTCAAACATTTGCCGCTCTTCTTCTCAAATCAACTGTTCCATTCTGGCTGCGTCACACGGGTTGGGCAGTTCAAAACCAGAAATCAATTTCCCCTTGGTTTTCTCTGCGAGCCCTGCGTTTTTCTCCAGCTCTCGGTTAAATTGCCCGTCAAACAGCGGTTAAAGCCTTCTCAACTGCTGCAATTGTTTTGTCCAGATCTTCTTTTGAGTGGGCGATACTCATAAATCCGGCTTCAAACTGTGCCGGTGCCAGGTTGATTCCCTGATCGAGCATGCTGCGGAAATAGCGGCCGAAGGCTTCGGTGTCGCTGTTTAATGCGTCATCAAAATTATTCACCGGACCTGCT
>JAUVCS010000030.1 GCA_030590745.1 Desulfuromusa sp. | reverse complement strand
CGATTCAAACTACTCGGATATGCAACCGTCATTCAGAAAACAGAATTTTGGGATGACCCTCAATACCCCCCTGGGAATTGATACCGGATTGGTTTCATCCTATCAGCAGCAGCATTCAAAGATACCGTTACAACATCTTGACAATTCAGATGACCAATTGCGCAAACAGGAGGTTTTTTTCAGCAAACTTGAACATTATTTCGCAAATAATTTGAATGTTTCATTAACGGCCCTCTATACCCCGACCTCAGGAGATTATTTTTCGCGAGATTTCAAGGAGAGTGATTATACCCTTAAAAGCAGGAATTATTCTCTTTCCGGAAAGGTAGACAAGCAATTCAGTCACTGTCAACTCAATGTGACCCTTGCTTACAGTCGGCAAAAAATTACTCGCGAGGCTCCGACAGATCGGTTTTTGTGGAGTCCGACAACCGCGACAATCGATTGGGAAAGTGGAAGAACAGGTGGTTCAGGTGATCTGAAAACCGGGCAGGAGCAATTCAATCTTAAATCTGCAGTTTCATTCAACCCTTTCAACTGGAAACAGACCAGTCATGAATTTAAACTTGGTGGAGAGGCCACCCATTCAAGACAATATTATCGTCGCCCGGAAACCAGCTTTTATTACTACAGCGCTCGAACAACCGGCCCCGTTACCTGTCTGCCCAACGATACCGCCTGTATCGAAAATGAGCAATATCTGACCAGGCGGACTCAATACAGCAAAGCTGACACAGATGCCAACATCACCGATTTTGCAGCTTTCATCCAGGATTCTATTGTCTGGAAACAGCTGGAAATCGTTCCTGGAGTCAGGGTTTCCTATGATGATTTTTCAAAAAATACCAATGTTGCACCCAGACTTGCTACATCTCTGGATGTTTTTGGTGACCGGACCACAACTTTATTTGCCGGATTAAACCGCTATTACAGTGGCACATTACTCACTCATGCCCTCTACGAAGATATCGAAATTATCAATCAGGTTCGGGCTGATAACAATAGCGATTGGGAAGATGCGGCAAGCCGTCCAATCTCTTTCCGTTATGAAACAGGAAATTTAAAAACACCATACAGCGACGAGTTAACTCTGGGCATCATTCAGAAAGTTCTAGGTGGGGAGCTTAAACTTCAATATATTAAAAAGAAGAATAAAGATGAATTTGCAAGAAGCAGAATTTCTGACCCTGCACGCGTCCAACCAGACACCTATCTTATCAATAATCTTGGTCGTTCAGAATACGAAAGTTATCTGTTAAGTTGGCAGCGTTCGTGGACTGATCACTTTCTGGAAATCAATGCAACCTGGCAAGAGACCACAACCAGCCATGATAACTACACCGATACCCTTGATGCAGACGATACTGAAGAAACCGTCTGGTATAATGGTGAAGAGCTTCAGTATTATGAAATTCCCAGAGATGACTTTAACCGACCAACCATCGCTAACCTGATCTATACTTGCACTCTTCCCCACGGGATCACCTTCACCAATACGACAAAATACCGTGGTGGATATTGGCGTTTATGGAATACCCGGGAAAGAAGACCAAGCGAAACAAATCCCGACCAATCTCCAGACCCTTACGTTTATAAAAAAGTTAAAAATAACAGTTCCACAACTTTTGACTGGCGCTTCAGTTGTAGAATTCCGGGGCATTTCAAGCAGGACCTTGTCCTCTCACTGGATCTGTTTAATGTTTTTGATCACAAAGAAAAAGTTGGCTATCAAACGGGTAATTACGGTTACGATTATGAGTTGGGTCGGCAGTTATGGGCTGGCCTTACTTTAGATTTTTAGTTCATTGATAAATGACCGCACCACTCGCAACAACAGATGCTCGAGGATTGGCAACTTCCAAATTGTATCGACCGGGATATTTTGGTGATGGAAAACTCACCTGCAGATGTTGCGGTGACAGAAGGTTAATTTTATCTGCGATGGCCGTGGTTTGGATAACCGTAACTCCCATCCCCCGCTGGGGGACGTAGATAAAATTACCGACAACCTGCAAACCTTTCATCACACCAGGGATTAAAATATTGTTCAGCACAACCGGTTTTTTCGGATCTTCAATATTGACGACCACAATTCCATGTTGATGACTGGCGATAAAGGCTTTCCCATTAACCACTTTCACCTCTTTAGCGGTTCCTGAAATAGCCACCGTGCTGAGGATAGCTGGCTTTTCAGGGTTTTTAACATCAACAATCAATAAACCTGAACGGCCGTTAGCGATGTAGACAATATTATTTTGAACCTGAAGTGCCATGGGCAGATCAAACGTGCTCATCGGGAAAGGGGTTAAAAGAGAACCCAGATATCTGAATTTATGCTGAGCATCAATTTCATAGATCAACAGCCCCTTATCTTTACTGGCAATATAAATTAAACCTCCAGCTGAGGCGACATCCAGGACATGGATAGTCGATAAGCTATCCTCAACCAGAGGGCTAGAGAGGTCGGAAAAATCAACCAGATCAACTCCGGAACGCCCTTTTGCAATCACAAGGTATTTATCCACGACAGCCAGACGCAGCGCCTGCAGGTTTACCCAGGTAGCAACGGACACAGGTTGTCCGGGGGCAGAAATATCAAAAACTTGAACCCCCTGTTTAGACTGGGCAACAAAAAGAAGTTCATTATGGGAGACAAATGATTCACCCCAGGATGAAGATATCCTGGTAAAGATGCCATCATCATTGTTGAGATCATGCAGGGATACCCCTCCCCGAGTATCTGCAGTAAACATCCAGCGCCCGCGGGTAAAAATATCGTGCACATTCCCGGAAGTATTAATCCGTTTAACTGCCTGCTGACCCAGGAGGACCTTTCGGTCAACAATCAATAACCCACTGTCAAATCCGGCAACCAGAAGATAGTCAGGGGTTTCAACCAGAGCTCGGGGATTGATATTTAAATTCAGGGAATCAGCATGTGACAATTCTGTCGAGTCCAGAACCCAAAAACCTGAAGAATAATCAGATACATAGACAAACTCTGATCCGGCATAAAGTTTTTTAGACGAACCAATCCCCTCCCAAAGGTGGATTAGCTTTGGCTCAACCGGATTTTTAAGACTGTACAGAGAAACCCCATTTTCAGTCGCCACGTATAGCTTTCCCCCCTGAATAATCAGATCTTTAAGCTTCTTAGATAGAGTCAGAGACCCGACCCGCTGAGGCATTTGCGGCACCCCCACGTCATAAATCAGGACTTCCTCACCTCTGGCAAGATAGAGGTGGTTACCAGCAACCTTTATTACGGAGACCTCAGAACCAAACTTCATAGCTTTTACCAACTCAATTTGCTCTGGCTGACGGACATCATAAAGTTGCAAACCAGTTGATCTCTCCACAACATAAAGAAATCCATCGACAAATTGAGATTCATTGGCGCGATATTTGTTCTGCATGCTGGCGACCTGGCTGAGCAATCCATCTGGCAGGATTTGCATAATTACCACCCCGAATTCCCCACAGGAAAGATAAAAATAATTGCCGTGATGATGAATATCGGTGATGGTTCTGCCAACCAGGTACTCTTTGAGCAATTTCGGATGACGTGGCTCTTCAATATCCAGAACCTGCACTCCCCCTTCATCAGAAGCTAAATAGAGCAAGTCGTCCAACCGCAAACTTGCATTGTAGACTCCGTCCAACGGGTAAGAGCCGATGATTGCATCACTATTATTCACATCTGCAGACAGGCTGACCGATATATCACGATCAAACCCGTCTCCATACAGATCAAAGTGGACCGATGTCCCAAGAGATAATACCTGGGCCGTCGGCTGGTTTAATTGCAGCTCTTTGGCAGAAAAAACATAGGCAGAAAAGTAGCTACCCAACCAGAAAAGCGCCGTTCCCCCACCACTAAAGAACAGCAATGCGGCAACTACCAGCAGAAAGTTCTTCATCAATTGCAACCTTTTGTCGGCGGTTCAGTTCCAACCAGGGGGATGATCACTGTCATCTGGAATTGGCTCCCCCGCCCGGGAACAGAAATCAGCTCCAGCTTGCCATCCATCAGTTCAACCAGCTGGTTGACAATTGCCAGACCCAACCCGGTCCCATCACTTGTTGCTAAATTATCTGCCTGATAAAAAGCATCAAAAACCTTCTCCATAGCAGCTGCAGACATTCCACTTCCGGTGTCGGCTACGGTAAGAAGGAAGGTGCCGTGGCTGGCACTTTTCTGGGGACAATCCAACTTGACAGAGATGGTTCCAGATACAGTAAATTTAATCGCATTTCCAAGCAAATTCATCACAATCTGCCGGATTCTGGGTTCATCGGCATCAACCTGACAACTGCTGGATAAAGAGGTATCAACCTGGACGGTAATCCCCTTTTCCTCTGCCTGAGGCAAAAGCAGGGCAACGACATCCTCAACCACCTGGTCAATTCTAAAAACATTTGTGACAAGAGATAACTTTCCTGCCTCAATCTTGGAAAAATCAAGAATATCACTGATTAAATGGAGGAGTTGCTGTCCCGATTTCTGGATTGTATCAACCAGGAGTTGCTGCTGCTCGGTCAATGGGGTTCGCAACATCAGTTCATTCATCCCCAGCACCCCAATCAATGGTGTGCGGAGTTCGTGTGTCATTCGCGAAAGAAAAAGGGACTTTGCTTCATTGGCCGTTTCAGCTTGCTCTCTCGCCCGTTCAAGCTCGGCAACTGCAATACGCAACTCTGCCGTTCGCTCAGACACCAGATGTTCAAGATGAATTTGATGTTCAGCTAAGCGGGACTGGTCTAATTCAATCTGTTGCAGCATCTGATTAAAACCATCCACCAGAATCCCGACCTCATCGTGACTCTGTTTTTTTGCCCGGACGGAATAGTCTTTGTCTTCTGAAATTTTACCCATCAGACCGGCCAACCGGATCAATGGAATCGAAACCGGTTTTTGCAGCCAGCCAGCGAGAAGCCAGGAAAAAGAGATCAGCAGCAAAAAAGCGAGGGTCACGGCAAAAGCGACACCACTCAAGTGGCCATAGAGACGCTGCAGATCACTCAAAAGATAGAGTGATCCGACCACTTCCCCCTCATAAAAAACTGGAGCAAACAGGCTGAAATGATTTAAACTGGAAAGCAGGTGTTCACTTGTTGAGTCAGTCCAGAAGGATTTGTGTGTCGGCTTAAAATCACTCCGTAGTGATTGCAGAACAAACTGCGAATCCTGTTGGGTTAAATACTCCGCAACAGCATCACCATGGCGGTCAAACACATAAGCGGCATGAATATTTTTTTGATGAATCAAAGAACCGAGCAAAGCATCAATCTTGGAATATTCACCCAGAACCAGGGATTGCTGACTGTTGGCCGAAAGGATATTTGTCAAAATCCGCAGTTCCTGAGTCAGTACTGTCCGGGTTGAGTAGATTTCTGCAATCAACACCACGCTGCCAACAATGGACAGCAACACTGCACTTGCTAGCATAATGACCAAGGTCAATTTTGTTTTAATTGATAATGTTTTTAAAAATTGAGTCACAGTCTTCCCGAGTTTGTGGAAAAAAATCAGACTAGCAATTCTTGGGAAGAAATAGAAGAAAAAGCATAGTAGGTTGTTGGACTATCTGGACTGAAGCGAAAATTTGGTCGTTTGAGGTCAGATTTTGGCTCATTTGAGAGTAATAGCCATAGCTATTGGTCGAAAAGGAGCTGAAATATGGGTCAAACAGACGAATTTGCAGCCAGTTCATTGATAGCCTAACAGCCTCCTGGAAATAAAAATCTTTAGCGGTGTTCCTGATTGCACATTTTTACCGCCTGCTTTAGAGTTAAACCTGAATCATAAATTATCCATATCAAGTTGGAGTATTAAAAGTATGACAAAAATAAACCTCCCCGAGAAACGTCAGGTTGGACATTTAACCCTCCTGCGTCAAGGTCGGGAAATATCACTGGCAGAATACAATCTGCTGACCACTGCAGAACAACTGCAGATGATCCATCAGGCTCAAGGCAGACAGAAGTATGACTTGCTGATCAATTCACAGCACCCCGAACAACTGGTACCACAACTTCACCCGCAGGAACTCTACCTGACAATCAATACTCTTGGTGCGGAATACTCGACTGAACTGATCGCACTGGCCAGTACCGAGCAATTGACGACCCTGCTGGACCTGGACTGTTGGGAAGAGGACAACTTAAGCCCGGCATTGTCACTCTTCTGGCTGGAACTCCTGTTAAGTACCGGAGAAGATAAAGTTTGCCAACTGATCCGGCAGATGGAACCTGAAATTCTTGCCCTGTTTCTTAAAAAACACCTGATTATCATCCGCGGTCTGGAAGCCTATGACGATGACGATGTGGAAAACAGTAAACGAATGGAAGGAATTTACGATATTGATTACGCCAGCGAAAACGCTGCAAAAGTTATCGGCGCAATTTTAAATATCTGGCAGGGTCGGGAACAGGAAAGTTATCTGTTGATCATGGAGATGACCCGCAGTGAAAACATGACTGTCTTAGAAGAGGAAGTCTATCAGGCCCGCAGCAACCGGTTACTTGATCTGGGGATTATCCCCTCTGTAGAAGCAAAAGGGATCTATAGCTATATCGACCCGGAACTATTCAGCCCGGGAGGGAAGAGTGATTTTCACCTTGAGGCAGACAATCAAAATAATCCGGCAGCTATCCTTGCCTGTGCGGAACCACACAACCTGCTGGCGCAACTGCTGAACGATGGAATTAACCCTGATATTGCCAGTGAACTGCTCTTTCTGGTTAATCGTAAGATGAGTGCAGACGCTATTGATATTTCCGATATCAGGTATGTCACTGAAACGCTTCAAGGCACCTATGACACCCTCAATCTGGCCCTTGAATTTCTGGCAGGAACCGATAGTCAAAAAGCTGGAGAGATATTTAATAATACCTACCTGCTGCACCTTTTTCAGTTGGGGTCGAGCCTGATAAAAAAACGGCAACTGCAAGGGGAAAAGATAGCGACAAGTCAGATCTATCCTTTTTTAGACTATCCAGAACTTTTATTTATCGACTCATTATTGCAGAATCCCCCTGCTTTGTATCAGGAGGCTGATGCCGATGGGGCAAGCAAGCTGCAGCCACTGACTTCAATTGACAACCTTACCCAAGTTGATAACCGTTTGAGCCAGATCGAATCACTGCAAAGATTGTTCGGTATTGACCTCCCCTTCAAGCTGCAGCAGTACGAGAGTTCAACTGAGAATCATCCTACCCTCTCAGGGACCTTTTTAACCGCCGTTGCCAATCAATTGTTAGGGAAAGAGTTTGCTCCAGCACCACTGCTGAAAGCGGATATTGCCCGATTAAAAGATAAGACTTTTAGCGATGGTGAGATGAGTGAACATTTTTACCGTGAAATCTCTCAGTCGATGCAACAAATTGCCCCTGATTGTACCTTTTTTGTCCATTTTTGTCTGGATGTTTGGGAGCAGATTTTTCAAAGTTCAGGCTCCCAGGTTGACGGTAATCCAGTTTTCAATACATTATTAGTTGCTGCTGAAAATAAATAAGCTGATATTCACAGCTGAATAATCAATTGGCAGGGTTAAAAAACACCCCTCGCTGCCATCTGAATCGTTGAAGGATTGAGTTCATGCCTAAAATAATTATCGCTGTGACCCTCTTATTATGTTGTGTGGCACTTCCTGTTGCAGCTGAAAATCGGGCAAAATCACTCAACCTCTCAACCATGCTGGGCAATCAAGTATTCGAGGGAAATCAATCTTTAGACTCGTCCCTTTTCTGGGGTATCAATCTGGGTTACAACTTCACAGAAAACTGGGGTATTGAAGGGGTTTACACCCAAGTCGATGCCGATGCAAAAGGTGGTTCGACAACCGATACAAAGATCAAGACATATCATCTTGATCTCCTCTACCATTTTAGACCGACGCAGAAATTTGTCCCCTACTTTGCCTTGGGTCTCGGAGTGATAGACTACAATCCTGATGAAGGCTCGAATCAAAAAAACTCACTTTTTAATTATGGTATCGGAATTAAGTATTTCATCCTGGATAACCTGATTGCCCTGCGAGCCGAGGTCAGACATCTGATTGATATTCAAGAACCCTATAGTAATCTTCAATACTCCGCCGGCTTCACCTTTCAGCTGGGGAGGCCAGACGGGTATAAAAAGCCAGCAAGGG
>JAUVCS010000282.1 GCA_030590745.1 Desulfuromusa sp. | reverse complement strand
GGTTCCATTCTTTACTATCTCTGGTTCCGATTTCGTAGAAATGTTTGTTGGTGTCGGTGCCAGTCGGGTGCGAGATCTGTTCCTGCAGGGCAAAAAAAATGCTCCCTGTATTATTTTTATCGATGAAATCGATGCGGTTGGACGCCATCGTGGTGCCGGTCTCGGTGGTGGACACGATGAGCGTGAGCAGACTCTGAACCAGTTGCTGGTTGAAATGGATGGTTTTGAGTCCAACGAAGGGGTCATTCTGGTTGCAGCGACCAACCGTCCGGATGTTCTGGACCCGGCGTTATTGCGTCCGGGCCGCTTCGATCGTCAGGTGATGGTACCGCGACCCGATATCAAAGGTCGGCATAAGATTCTGGTTGTCCATTCCCGTAAAGTTCCGATGGCCGATGACGTTAAGCTGGAAGTGATTGCCAAAGCAACTCCCGGGTTCTCTGGTGCTGATCTGGCCAATCTGATCAATGAGGCTGCTTTACTGGCAGCTCGCGGCAATAAGACCGCTGTTGACAAGGATGATTTTGAGGCTGCCAAGGATAAAGTCCTGATGGGTGCCGAGCGGCGTTCAATGGTGATTACGGAGGAGGAGAAGAAGGTCACCGCCTATCACGAAGCGGGACATGCCCTGGTCTCTCTGCTGACCCCGGGATCAGATCCGGTTCACAAGGTCTCAATTATCCCGCGTGGTCGTGCTATGGGTGTCACCATGTATCTCCCTGCGGAAGAGAAATACAGTGAAACGGAAAAAGGATTACATATTCGTATCCGGTCATTACTTGGTGGCCGGATCGCCGAGGAGTTGACATTTGAATCGGTGACCAGTGGTGCCAGTAATGATCTCGAACGGGTGACTGCCATTGCTCGTAAGATGGTTTGTGAATGGGGAATGAGTGAGAAGATCGGACCGATGGCTTTTGGTGAAAAAGAGGGTGAGGTCTTCCTTGGTCGCGATATGGGACATATGAAGAATTACAGTGAAGCGACTGCTATGGATATCGATAATGAAATCCGCAGAATCGTTAACGAAAACTATGCATTAACACGTATATTGATCAAAGATCATCAACAACAACTGATCGACTTGTCGGAACTGATATTAGAGAAGGAAACTCTGGATAGTTCAGAAATACTAGATGTCGTTTTCCCCGCTGGGGTTCCTGATTACTTGAAGCCAAAAGTTGTTGCTCCTGTGGAAGAAGAAGTGAAGCCGGAAGATAACTTCAGTTTTGAAGGTGATACGAGTGCTACCGACGTTGCTGCTAAGGCGGATAACGAGGAAATTGAAAAGGTTGAACCGGTTGTGGAAACAGCAGTTGGCGAGTCTGAGGCAGATTCTGAAACCAAGAAGGACGAGACTCCTGAGTCGTGAGCTTTACAAGGGGACAGCGCCTGTCAGGCCGGGATTGCCAGCTTGATCTGGCCCAACCCTGCATCATGGGGATCTTGAATACCACCCCGGATTCTTTCTCTGATGGTGGCCAGTACCTGAACGCAGAGATGGCTGTGCAACAGGGTCTGGTCATGCAGCAAGAGGGGGCTGCGATTCTTGATATTGGTGGTGAGAGTACTAAGCCCGGTTCCTTCTCAGTTTCAGCTGAGGAAGAATTGGCACGGGTTATTCCGGTTATTGAGGGGCTTCGGCAGGAGACGGACCTGCCTCTTTCCATCGATACCAGCAAGGC
>JAUVCS010000031.1 GCA_030590745.1 Desulfuromusa sp. | reverse complement strand
AATAGTTTGAACCTTTATCAACGATGGCTAAGCATAAAGATCTGCTTAGCCATCTTATTTTTTACGCGACCAGCAGAATCAGTATCTATCAGTAGTTATTGAAACAATGCTTCTGACTCAAAATTAAAATGGTAGACCTCGTAAACCCCACCTTTGTCAAGAAGACTGAGGGTGACTGTTGCTTCCCCGGTTGAATAGTGAGCATTTACAATGTAAGTGATCACTGGCTGTTGCACCAGATCATCCGCTCTACCAGTTGCTTTCTTTTTGAACTTCATCTTATCGATACTCTGAAGTTCCCCTATCTGGGCGAGCGCCTTCATAATATCTTGCAAATTTTCAGTCGTGACTGTTTGCAAAACTTCTGGAGCCATATATTGCTTAACAATCTCTGTATCCCATGTTGATAATTCAGGTAAAACCTTTTGGATATAGGGGATGACGCTGTCATCATACTGAGATGATTGATAATATCCGTAGTAAAAGAATGCTGAAAAGCCAGTCACAAAAACAAAAATCACATACATAATAAATTTCTTCAGTTCTTTTCTCACTTCTCAACCCTCTTATGGATAAATTATTTCGAACAAAAAATAGCTGCCCGAAACTAACTGATTCAAATAATTATGGCAAGGGTTCCCAGCTTTTAATAAACCCTTCAGGGTCAAAAAATTGCCACAAAAATTCCAAGGATCCTAGACAAAAGCATTTAGGCAGAGCCATGGATGAAATAACTTAATCGACATTTAACCTGTCAAAATAAGGGGGGGAGTGATCAGTTGGCATGATAAACAGAATAAATCAAATCTGGTTAGTGACCGCAATAACAACTAAAAATGAGATATTCCGGTTAGGTCAAGCTGGATTGTTAATTTTGGTTTTTCATTTACTCGAATAAATAATGTGGAATTACTGTTGCCTTGAGGTTGGAAAATCACTGACCTTGTTCCAGAATCAACCAGACTTGTTACAATGTCGTCCGATTCGATTTTGACATGATCTGGAAAGTTTAGAGTTGTGGTATCGTAGCTAAGTTGATGATTATCCAGATTTATAGTTGCTGTAATGTTCCTGTTTTGACTTATTGCCAAGCTTCTAGCAGCTCTTAAACCGTAAAGAATTTCTCTGGCAACGCTTTTATCCAGCGTGCTATCTCTCCAAAAACTGAATGATGGGAGAGCAATTGCTGACATGATTGAAATAATAGCAATGACAATTAACGTTTCCAATAATGTGAAACCATGCTGGTTATTCAATGACATTTCAACTCCCAATTTTTATAGGTAAAGTACTTCTACAGCATCGTTATGGGTACAATCAAAAATAAATAGAGAGAAAATAACCCATAGAATCAATGGTTTCTGGGAAAATATTTTATCTTCCTGTTACTCAATATGATCGCCAATAAATTGGATAAACGGTCCCACCAAGAACCGGATCTACGGAACGAATTCCGCCACCGCTACCAATCAAGAGTTTTACTTCGCCCGATGGTGGTAACAGCACAACGACTCCTGACGGAATCCCAATTCCCAAATCAATGGAACGATCCTCTTTTCGCAAGACATTTCCAGAATCATCTTCAGCCCGACTATTATTTGTTGTCGACTCAACGTCATTATTTCCAGCGCCATTGTTGACCGGATTGTTAAAATTAAGTACCGCTTCTCCAGTCAAATAATCAACGGCGTATAGCCTGGAAATACCCAGGTTTCCAGGGAGGCAGGGATCTATACTCAAGCCTCCTGGAGTGTAAGTTGAATAATAGGCGACTTTATTAAATGCCAACGCTGGCGCAAGAACCTTTTCGCCATCATGTCCCGTTTCATCAAGATTGATTTGCCACCCGAAATTATCTGAAACTGGGCCGCCAGAGAGCAGAGAGCCTGCCTGTAGAGAAGTTAATAGCGCCTGTATATCTGTTATACTTGTTGAATCTTCCTGGAGTAAATTATTAGTAACATCAATAAGATTGTCTGCATCGATCTCTTCAAGAGTCACTTGATGTCGATCAAAAATTGCGTACATTCGATCAACAACATTCTTGTTCAATGGGTGCGCTCTATCCCCAGTACCAAAATACAGATTGATAATTCCGCCGATTTGTAATGTGACAGAAGGGCGGTAGAAAATTTTCCGCCCCTTTGTTCCATCCCCATCTTCGTTGGCAGAGAAAATTCTTTTACCAATCCAGTTAGTGATTGCAGGATTGGAATATGGCCTTAAAGAATCCCCACCCGCGCCATATTGACTGAAGCGCCACATCTGTCCACCCGTATCTCCAGCATAGAGTCGATCAACGAAGCCGTCATAGTCCGTATCCAGCACCGTGATATCAGTTGGAAAAGAGTGCGTTAACCTTGTGGAGTTATAAGTATTGCTCGTCTCTCCATAGATAAAATCCCAAACTTTTGTTGCCGAGGTTGCAATTGTTGGTACCCCTCCAGTTCCGATGGTTGCAACTTCAAATGCATAGATACCTCTTCCTTTTGGGTTGTTCGTGACCGGAGTTGCTCCATCTTTCGTAGGTGTGACTGTTGCAGTAGAGGTGACATGACCAGCATCTGCTGTCGGGGGAGAAACGTCGGTATTGATAAACCCCTGGGTATTCCCAAATCGGCCATCCTCATTAAGGTTGTCATATCCTGCACCCACAAAAGCAGCGAGGACAACTTTTCCAGAACTATTTTTTACCAGACCAAAGTTAGGGGTGCTCCAGGTTTGCCCTAATTCTGAAAAATCAGCATGGCTACCGTCGATCTTCCAGAGATACTCGGGGGCATCAGGGTCTGTTACATCGAGTGCATAATAGGCGTCTCCACCACGTCGCATCCCGAACAGCAAGATGACTTTATCACCATCAGCCGCTTCAATATTACCATCTCTGTCAGCGTCGTAAATATAACTCACGGGAGATCCATCAACAAAATAAGGATGTCGATTGCCTCTGATATCTTTTAGCCGGGGGAGGAGTTCAGGCGGGATAAATGCCCATCGTTCTTCGCCATCACAGTCTCTGAACGCATGTAACATTCCATCATTGGCTCCAACATAAATTGTATTCTGATTGATCGAACAATTTGTTTCATTCGAAGCCACATTAAAATCGAATTGTGAGTAATTCACGACATTGGGTTTAGAGTGGAGGATGTCCCCCATGACCCACGGTCGATCACTACCAATATATTCATCGTAACTATCAACACCATGAATAAAATCAATTAATTTATCTTTCTCTGTGTCATCTACCACAGTTAAAAGAGCAGCAGTCAGATTTGCATTTGTCGTTGAGAACTCGTTCGATGAATCGGTTAAGTTTGAATTTGAAAAATAGGTGTAAATATTCCGGGAACCGATCTGCGTCAACAGAACAGCTCCTGTGCCTCCGGCTGAAACACGGCCTGCATCACCGCTACTCCAGAAAGAGGTTGCAGTGTAGGTATTTCCCGCGGGATTATTGGCATCGAGAACATCTTTAAAACTTCCGTCTGGATTGGTCGCTGCATTTCCATTTGCATCTATAATTTGACCTGAATTATTAATTCCAAATTTTTTCAAATTCCCATGCCAGGGCTCATCATTATGGGGATAAAAGAACCCTAAATAGATTCTTTGACCACTAAAGGTTCTGTTGTCAGGACTTGTCGGGACCACGGGTGCGACAAATGCCGTATCTGTCTCCAGGAGAATTTCGGCAAGAGATTCCTGAATGGCATTTAACAATTCAGCATTGTTGGTTATATTGAAATAATTACCGCCACCAACATTGGCGGCAGCTTCCAGGCGATCAACTTTAGCGGTCAACAATTGGATAATATGGGTCTGGATTCCCTCGATATTAGTGGTCAAGCCGTTAAACAGATCTCCAATCCCCTGGGTCCCAGTTTGATCGGGAGAGTTGAGGTACTTTGCTACGTCATCAACATAGATACCATCAGGGTCGCCAACTCCTGTAGAAGCAACGACATTGGCAATATCAAAACTCTTCAAGGTGGTATCGTCATCCCGGCTGCCAGTGGTTAAGAGAATCACATAATTCTTCTGGCAACTTTCCTCTATGGGGCTTGTGTAAGTTGAGTCACCGGCCTCGATAGTTCCGATACGTTTGTGGGTATCACTAAAATCAGAGGGCCCTTGAAAATACAAACCTGCATCCCAAAGCATTTCATTCGTCGGCTGGGTTGAATTTCCCGGAATGAGAGTGAGTGCATCTATTGCAGCATCAAATGCATCGAGATTTGTTCTATTAATAACCTGTCCAGCATCCCTGACAGGTGCTTCCAACTGCCCTCCCTGACCGTTGTCACTGAACGTCATCAGGCCGATTTTTACACTTTCACTCACCGCGTCAGCGACCTGTTTTACCGTTGACTGAACCATGCTCAACAAATCAGCGGTCATTGTCCATGTCACCTGATTATCTATGACAGTTGCCCCCGGGGTCGTTGGCCATATCGGAGCAGAGGCCCCAGTAAGTCCACTTCCGGTCACTCCAACACACTCATAAATTGTTCCACCAACATCAACTGCGTCACCCGATATAAAAGAGATACCCGCTTGCCAGATATCGATACCTGCAGGAGGGGTCACGATGTAGTTCAGTTGGTTGCCCAGAAAGAAGCTGTTATTGGAAGGGGAAGAGCAGTCCCCTTTGTTGGCTTTAAGAGGACCAAAAAAAGAACCGTTGACCGCTAAAGAATCGTAAGCCGTGGTGCAGCCATCAATATCTTCTACAGTGTCCATGACCTTGGAATAATTAACGACACCACCTGTTGCTGCAACCAATTGATAAACAGACAATGGATCATAGGGGGCTGGTGACATTGCCGTCCCGCTCCCTTCGTAAATATGATCCGAGTCATAAAGGTCTCTTGACCCCTGCTGCTGCATGGGCTGGGTGTTATCAATGATAAACATGATATTGGGTTTTGGAGAGGTTGCAGAAACGGTACTGTAAATAGCAGTATCGCCGATATAAGTATCAGCTATTGCCCCGTTTGTGAGTAAAACAAAGAAGATGAGGTAAATATTTGTTATTTTTATTAACTTAGTCATTTGAGTTTCTCCTACTTCGGAACAATCCTTCCGATCTGTGACTCTACCCGGGCAAGTGAGTTATTCGGCCCCTCTCCAGTGACATTCACTATATAGTAGCGAGCTTCAAAATAAGTGGGATCTGAACCACTTCCAGGCGGCAATCCTGACGACATTTGATACTCCACAAAATTGTTTGTCCCGTTTAAGCCCCAGTTTGTACCCCCTTTGATATTAACCTCATCGGTGTCATCCCCATCGTTGCCGTCCCCATCATTGTCATCCAAATCATATGCAACTGAGGCCGGACCGAAGCTTGTGTAAATATTGCCGTTTGTCGCTGCATATTCGACTGCTCTTTGTGCCGAATCAAAAGCTATTTGTGAGGTTCTGTAATTACGAGATATTCCTGTTTCTGACGTGGCAGTGTTCAATGCCATTGCGCCAAGAAGGCTCATAATAGCCAACACGGAGATCACCAGAATCAAGGCAAATCCATTTTCGTTTTTTAACGGATTTATCCCTTTTCGATTCAAATTATCGACTGAGTGGAGCATATCTTTAAACTCGAATTTATTATTCATATCGCTCGTAACCCTAGTCATTTTTTAGAGAAATAAGTTTTGCTAGCTGTCTGTTTTTATTTGCTTTTTGTTTAAAATTGAAAGCGGTCGCAGTGAGCGTCACACGAACGGCAATGACTTTTCCGGAGTTCGTTATGTATTCTAAATCGACAGCAGATATATCTTTAGCTATGGTTTGAGGAGCAGCTCCATCAATGCTTCTGCGTAACTCATCATTGTTCAGGTCGTAGTCGATTCGAGCAGGGTTTCCGCTTGCTGTTTTAACCAGTAAATCCGCTTCGGTATAAATTATATTTGCGGTGAATCCTTTTATGTTCAATGTGGTTGCTGTAGGCGACGTTCCTACTTCAAAAAGACGATCGATTCGCTGCTCATGATCCGGGCTTCTAATCAAACGCACAGTGTCACCAGCAGAAAATAGGTTGACCATCTCAGCAGAGGCCAGGGTAAATTTAAAATATGTCCCGGGGGTGTTTACAACCGTGGTTGGAGAAACAAGGCGTGCTACATCCTGACTTATTGTTGCAGTTGTCAAAGTCAGTATTTGTCCCCCTGAAAGATTGTTTGGAGTGGTTTCAATAGCCGGAGTAGTTACTGGGACTAAAAAACCAGCCATTTGAATATCTTTTGTTAAAAAAATCATGGCGATTTTTAAGTTCTGCTGTGCCTTAACGACCTCATCCTGGGTATTCGCATTTTTCTGTGTGCCAGTGAACGTAGTGAGCGTTGCCACCGCCACTATGCTGAGGATAAGCATGGCAAACAGTAATTCAACGAGGGTAAACCCTTTATGATTGTTTAAAAGATATTTTTGAATCATATTCCTCTCTTGAACCCTGTGGCTGAATATGTTCGCTGTAAACCATTGGTTTGTTGAACATCAACTTCAACGAATATCAAATTATCAACACCGTTATAATCGACATCAACTGAGTAATTCGCGGAGTAAGTTCCTCCCGATAAAATAGTTCCATTGCCAGCGTTAAAAGTCCAAGGGGTATCAATCACGTCCGAAAAGCTACTTACTGGCCAAGTCAGGATTTCTGCTAATATGCTTGCAGTAACGTCTGTTTGTACGGATCGAGTATTCGAAGAAGAGTTCACCTTGATTGCTGTGATCTGCATTCCTGCAACCGCTAAGATTCCAAATGAAAAAATAGTTAATGCAACCAGAACTTCAACTAAGGTAAATCCCAAGGCATTGTGGGTACTCTTGGAGGTATCAGGTTTTATTCCTGAAAATTGGTGGGAGAAAATCGCTAATAAACTGTTTTTTATCCTTGTTAACTTTTTCATTTTCACCCGTGGTCCTTTCATGATGACAGGACAAAAAATGCGCTCACCACCGGTGCCGGAGATGAGCGCATCATAAAAAGACCGGGGTCCTTGGGAAAATGCACTGCATTCTCTTCGGCAACCCGGCTATCCTTTAAGTTAAGGACCCGTGGCTTTGCGTCTCCAGATTGCTCTGGATTTGCCCTTTCGGAGACAATTACTGTCTTTTTGCAGCACCTTTCCTGGTACTGCAATTCCATAAATCTGTACCGTATCATTCCACAATAATCACAAAAAAAACCCACTCCGTCGCCGAAGTGAGTTTTCTCAAGTCATTTTTAACAAAAGGCTTGAAGAAGGACTCTGAATCTTCTTCGGCAACCCGGCTATCCTTAAGTTAAGGACCCGTGGCTTTGCGTCACCGGATTACTCCGATTTTGCCCTTTCGGTAGAAAGGTATTCACTTTATATTGTGATTATCGTTTTCCGATACTATTCGACCTCAATAAAAAAGTCAAGTAAGAGCCTCTTCCATGTTGGTAACACGTAAACTGTCCAGGTTTGTAGCACAACATCTGTCCGGTTCATAATTCTCCGATCAGGAGGAGATTATGAGACCGACAGAATTGCTACAGGAGATTCGAAAAATGCGATTTGAAGAGAGCTTCAGCATTTGGACCGAAGGACGCATTACCCAAGAAGAAGCAGCTCGTATGCTCAATGTTTCATCACGAACCTTTCGCCGTTATGTTGATCACTATCATAATAACGGTCTGGATGGACTGCTTGATAAGAGACTCACTCAGATCTCATCCCGTAAAGCTCCCGTAGATGAAGTTATGGCACTGGTTGACCGCTACAGAAAACGATACAACGGTTGGACGGGCAAACATTTCCATACCTGGTACCGACGAGAAGGAGGAACACGCAGTTATTCCTGGGTGAAGAACATGCTTCAGGAAAGGGGCTGTCTCAAAAAAGCTCCCAAGCGTGGGGCTCACCGGAAACGCCGTGAACGCGCTGCGATGGCAGGGATGCTGATCCATCAGGACGGCAGCACTCATGAATGGGTTCCCAATCAGAAGTGGGATCTGATTGTCACGATGGATGATGCAACCAGTGAGCACTACAGCATGTTCTTTGTTGATGAAGAAGGGACACACAGCAG
>JAUVCS010000114.1 GCA_030590745.1 Desulfuromusa sp. | reverse complement strand
TTTCCGGTCAGCTCGGTTCCGGCAACAATAATTTTCCCTTTTTGATGCTCTTCAATTCTGTTAATGCAGCGAATGAGGGTCGATTTTCCCGACCCTGACGGACCACAGATAACAATAATCTCCCTTTCGTAGACAGTCAGGTTAATGTTCTTCAGGACGTGAAAATTCCCGAACCACTTATTCAGGTTGCTTATTTCAATAATTGGATTGTCGCTCATTGGTTCACCATTGGTTACGGCGTTCAATTGATTTACCGTACTGACTCATGGAAAAACAGATAATCCAGTATATCAGCGCACAAAAAACATAAGCCTCAGTGTCGTTTCCCAGCCATTCCGGATCTTGAGCTGAAGCTTTGATCATTCCCAAAAAGTCGAGCAACCCAACGATAATGACAAGCGAGGTATCTTTAAAAAGAGCAACACAGCGGCCAATGAGCGATGGAATAACGTGGTGCAAGGCTTGTGGTAGAACAACAAGATACGTTACTTTCCAACGCTTCAGCCCCAACGAACTGGCGGCCTCTATCTGCCCCGGTGGAATTGCCTGCAACCCACCTCGGACGACCTCCGCAATATAGGCCGAAGAAAACAATATAATGCCAATCTGAACCCGCAGAAGATTATTGAAGTTCATCCCTTCCGGCAGAAAGATCGGTAACATCACTGATGCCATAAACAGGATGGTAATCAGAGGAACCCCGCGGATAGATTCAATTGCACTGATACAGAGAGTTTTTACCACAATCAGATCTGAACGACGTCCGAGAGCCAGGACAATCCCCAGCGGAATTGACATGAGAATCCCGATGGCAGCCAATTCGATACTCAGCATCAGCCCACCCCAGAGAGATTGTTCGACGATATCAAGCCCCATTCCACCGTTGATCAATAGGAATAAAGGGAGAGGCAAAATAAACCACAGGGTGATCAAAAGCTTTGTCCGCAAAATCCTGAAGATGGTCAAACTACAAACAGTGAGGAAGATCACAAATGTAAGAATTGGTCGCCAGAGATATTGCTCAGGGTAAAGACCAAACATTAAAACCCTGAATTTTTCAAAAATAAATGTCCAGCATGCACCATGTTTTTCTGGGCTACAGGCATTTTCTGTTGACGAAAGAGCCCAGCTAGCATCAAAAATCGCCCAGGAAAGTAACGGAGGGACTGCTTTCCACAGAAAAACAGTAGCAATTATTGTAAGTAGTGAATTGAGTTTGCTGCTGAACAGATTTTCTTTGATCCAGCCGATTAAACCAACCGATTCCAACGGTGGAGGAAGATCCGGCAGCGGTTTGTAAATCATGACTTCGTTATGTCTTTCAATTATTGACATAACTATCGACCGATCAGCTGAACTTTTGCGTTGAACCAGTTCATTACCAGTGAAATGATGAGGTTGATCGTCATGTAGACGGCCATCCACATGGCAATAATCTCTATTGCCTGATCATTCTGCCCGATGATAGTTCCACCAATAGATACCATGTCTGGATAGCCTATCGCGACGGCAAGCGAACTGTTCTTGACCAAACTGGTATAGTCGTTGGTTGTCGCAGGGATAATGACCCGCAGTGCTTGCGGGAGGACAACTTTACGCATGGTCACACCAGTAGGTAACCCTAACGCCTTGGATGCATTAATCTGTCCAACACTGACAGACTGGATTCCACTTCTGACATTTTCGCCAATAAAAGCGGCTGTATAAAATACCAGGCCTGTCATCAGTGCGGTAAACTCAGGTCGGATAACCAGTCCACCCTTGAAGTTGAATCCCTTCAAAACAGCAAAATTCCAGACGATAGGGGGTTCTATCAGCCACCAGGTCATTGCTGGAAGAGCAACCATAGTAATAAAGCCAAGCCACAGGGAGGGGATCACCCGACCAGTCCTGCGATGAAGGCGAGTAGCATAACGGTGGATTACAAAAGCGAATACAATACTGACTAAAACAGCTAGAGCAACAAACCAAAACCCCGGTTCAAATACAGGTCTGGGGAAATATATGCCACGGTTATTCAAAAAGAAGCCGGGCAATGGGGTCAAACTTTTTCGCGGAATTGGTAATGCCACCAGAGCTAATGAGTAGGTAAAGAACAATAACAGCAGTAACGGGATATTTCGCAGAACTTCAACATAGATTTCAGCTAATTTCGATATCAGCCAGTTATTGGAAACCCTTGCAATGCCGATAATGATTCCAATGAGTGTCGCTAGCACAATCCCGAAAAATGCGACGTAGAGAGTATTTGTAATTCCGATAAAAAAAGCATATCCGTACGAATCAATTGGGGAATAAGGTAATAGTGAGTTACCAATAGGCATTCCTGATTCCAACGATAAAAAGCCAAAGCCCGAAGCAATGTTACGTGCTTCAAGATTTTCCTGAGTATTGGACAGCAGGCCATGTGCTGCATAAAAAATCAGAGCAACAACAATAATTTGAAGAGCTAATGATGTAACAGAGGACTTTAAAAAAGGGGGCGTCAATTTTTTCAAAACAGAAGCCAGACGAAGAAGGGGCAAGGAGGGGAAATGTGTCAGTCAATGGTGCGGGGGGATTAACTCCCCGCACCAATTATACTGAAAAAATTACCTGATTGGTAAAGCGTAGATGAGTCCACCTTGAGTCCACAGGTTGTTATTTCCTCTTGGAATATTCAGTTTTGTTGTCGGACCAAAATGGCGATCATAAATTTCACCATAGTTACCAACAGCAGAGATCGCCCGAACCAGCCAGTCTTTATCGAGATTAATATAGCTGCCGGTATCTCCTGATGTACCAAGCATCCGTTGAATTACAGGATTTTTAGAATTTTTCTTCATTTCATGGACGTTAGCCGCAGTAATGCCGTTTTCTTCTGCTTCAATAAGGCCATTGATAATCCAGGTCACCGTGTCTTTCCACTGGTTGTCTCCATGGCGAACAAAAGGAGCCAGAGGTTCTTTTGAAATAACTTCAGGAAGAATTACGTGATCCTTAGGATTAGCAAGTGTAGTCCGTAGTGAAGCAAGTTGACTGACGTCCGTTGTGAAAGCATCACATCGACCGGCAGAATAAGCACTGATTGCCTCTTTTTTTCCATCAAAAACGAGAGCCTCGATTTTCATATCGTTCGCTCTGGCAAAGTCGGCCAGATTGAGTTCAGAGGTTGTTCCGGCAGTAACACAAATAGTCGCACCATCAATCTTTTTAGCTGAATCAACACCCAGAGCTTTTGGAACCATGAACCCTTGGCCGTCATAAAAAACAATCTTTGTGAAATCGACCCCTTGTTTTGCATCCCGCTTCATCGTCCATGTGGTTGTTCTAGAAACCAAATCGACCTGACCGGAGGATGCCGCAATAATTTTTTGTTTGGATGCCAAAGGAACAAAGTTGATTTTCTGCGGGTCACCCAATACCGCAGCAGCCACAGCTCTTTCCAAATCGACATCAAAACCAACCCAATGTCCGTTGGAATCTGGAATGGAAAAACCGGGAACCCCTTCACTGACACCACAGGTCAAAATTCCTTTTTTCTGAACATCTTCAAGAATCCCCGCCATAGAGATAGATACGGTCATGACAAGTAGAGCAATAACAATAAACAGCTTTTTCATACGATTCCTCCTAGGTTGTTTATAATTCATCTCATAAAATGATCAGTTTTCATCTTCTCTTGGGGATTTATTTTTGTCAAGCAAAGGATAAAAATTGTGAAACATGGATATCAGAAACTAAAACGTGACACATCCAAGGAGATTTTTCTTCTGACATGCATTGATCCCTCAAGTTAGTTTACGATTGGTCACCATAATCAATAGAGACTAATTTCGCCAGCTTTAAATATAAGAGTCAAGAGGAGACTGGGACATATGACTTCATGATTTAGATATCGTATTGTGGTATGAACACGGTGCTATTTGAGTTGAAGTCACTGACAATCGAGTACAAGCCCGGGAAGGATAGTTTATGAAAATCTGGTTTTCACATGGAAAAGAGAGTGGTCCTTGGGGTAGTAAGATAAAGCGACTTGCCGCAGTCGCGAAAGAATATGGCTACCAGGTTGACAGCATTGACTATACCGGCCTGGCTGATCCAGATCTTCGGGTTGAGCGTTTGCTGTCCAGACTACAGGGAAACAGTGATGGAACCATTGTCCTGGTTGGGTCGAGTATGGGGGGCTATGTCTCTCTGGTTGCTTCTGAACAGGTTGAGGTGACGGGGCTGTTTCTTCTCGCTCCGGCCCTGTATCTCCCGGGCTATAAAACACAGAAATTTTCTTCTGATTATCCATTCATGGAAATTGTTCGGCTCTTTTCCGTTTCGTGTGGGTAAAATCTGAAAAGTTTACTCAGACTCAACCACAAGATATAGTATCTCCCACATATTCTTAAGGGAGGTTGTTCTTTGAATTCTGAATCACTTTTTACTGCAGCTCTTGGTCTTACACCTCCATGGCAGGTGTTGGATATTCAGTTCGATCCCAAAGCAGGACAGATCGATTTCAAAGTTGGTTTTTCTTCGGGTGCAAAATTCTCCTGCCCCCATTGTGAGAAACCGGAGCAAGGTGTTCACGATACTCGAAAGCGAACTTGGCGGCACCTGAACTTCTTTCAATATCAAGCATTCATCCATGCCGATCTACCCCGAGTTTGTTGCTCTGAGTGTGGCAAGACGAAGCAGGTGACACCTCCTTGGG
>JAUVCS010000135.1 GCA_030590745.1 Desulfuromusa sp. | reverse complement strand
GAGTCGTTTCCATCCATGTGGTCGGTGTAGCGGCTACTCAATTCAAGATCAATCTTGGGTTTATAGTTAACCCGTGCCAGAGCTAAACGGGAGCCTGCCTCTGCCATTTCTGCGGTCACCGCCAGCAACTCTGGATTGTGTATTTCCAGACGTTGCAGAATGGTTGCAAGATCCTCTGGTAATGTTCTTGGATCGGCAGCGTAGGTCAGCTTTTCCGGGGGTAATCCTGCAACCTGGGTGTATTTGGCAATCGTACGGCTGAGATCGGCCTGGCTTAAGTAGAGGGTTGACTCAGCACGTGCCAATCTCGCTTGGGACTGGGTTACGTCAGCAATATTTCCGGCTCCAGCCTGTTCACGTTCTGCTATTGACTCATAAATATTACGGTGAATTTGCAGATTTTTTTTAGCGAGTGAAATCAATTCATGCTGCTGGAAAACACTCAGGTGGGCGGCTATTGTATCCAGGGCCACTGCCTGCGCGGTTGCCTTGGTCCAATGATCGGCCGAATTGAGCTGCGCCTTACGGATAGAAACCTGGTTGCCAGTTTCACCGCCATCATAAATTTTTTGGACTAAGCTGATGGTTGCATTGCTGCGTGATTTCCAGTCATTATCATCAGGGTCATTATAAAAATCCCCTGATTCATCTTCGCTGAACTGGCCGTAACCATAGCCAAGTAACAGGTTGACAGTTGGCAGGTACGCCCCCTTTGCCTGCTTCAGATCGTACTCGATAGCCCGTTGATTATAAGTTAGAGCCTGCAGTTGTGGATTGCTCAACAGCGCCTGCTCAACGGATTGGGAGAGGGTTGTTGCTTGAGCGGATAGCACTGTCATTAACAGTAGAAGAGCGATTAACAGCAGATAGTGTGAATTATATATTATCTGTTTAGGTTTCATAGTTTATTATCATAATATAAATTTAATTAAATATCTAACCTAAAATACTTTCAGTGACTATTTTAAATTGTTCCGCCGCGATATCTCTTGCATTTAAACAATCTTCCAGAGTCAGATCTGTTGCTGTCCAGGCATTTTTATTCACCGCATAGACCCCTTCCCCAAATTCACCTTTTTCCTGATCTGCTTGTATTAATAAAATAGCAATATGGAGTAAGCCGGTTTCCAATGGAAACTGTTTAGCTGTGCCTGGATCGGTTTGGAATGTGATCGGAATTTGCAAGCTCTTCGGTAATGACCACTCTTTCATCATCATTCCCCCCACCTCAGCATAATTGAAACCAAGCTGTTCCTTCTCTATCAGATAGAGGGGTCTCTGCTCCTGATGTGCCTGAACAATCGCTTGCTGAGCCTGCTTAGAGATACTCAGATACATAAACAGGTGGCCAATATCGGCAAGCAGGCCGAGCAGAAATAGTCGCTCACACTCCACCTTGCATTTTATCGCCAGTTGTCGAGCAGTGATCGCACAATATATGCTGCGTTGCCAGAACTGTTTCATGTTGATGACATCACCAAGGATTCCGTCAAAAGTTTCAGTCACTGAGGCACAAAGGACAACATCGTGAACCTGTTGAGCGCCAAGCAAACTCACCGCATAACCGATTCTTTCTATTTTAGCCGGACGGCGATTTAATGGACTATTAACAATGCGTAGAACCCGTGCAGACAGGCCGGGATCATGACTGATCAGCAGGGCGACTTCTGCCATGGTATAGTCAGGATCCGCCAGCAACTCTTTCAAGCGCAGATAAATTTCCGGCAGCGTGATTAATTGCGCTGAGCTCCTGATCTTCTGCATTAAATCTTCCATCTATAAAATGCCCTTTAAGCTGTTGCTGAAATACTGGATTCAGTTTTGAAGAACGTGAGAATCTCTGCTTCCGAAACCGGTTTTCCAAAGAGATAACCCTGGAGATATTCACAACCTAGAGTGCTTAAATAGTCGGCCTGATATTGTTCTTCAACCCCCTCTGCAACAACTTGCAAGCCTAAACTGTGTGCCATGGAGATAATCGATGCGATCAGCTTTTCAGCACTTTCATCCTTACCAATATCCATAATGAAAGAGCGATCAATTTTAATGCAGGACAATGGAATATCTCTTAAATAGGACAGCGATGAATAGCCGGTACCAAAATCATCCATCGTAACTCGAATCCCCATATCTTTGATTTTCTGCAAAACGGTAAAGGATTTATCAAAAGCATGAACCAGCGCACTTTCGGTTAATTCGATTTCAAGAAAATGGGGCTGCAGATTGAATTGACTGAGAATCTCCGCAATCCGATGGGCTAAATTTTGCTGCTGTAACTGAATCCCGGAGAGGTTAACCGCAATCGAACCGATAGCCAGGCCAGCATCCAGCCAAGTTCTAAGCTGTTGACAGGCCTGATACAGAACCCAATCACCGATCTGGTTAATCTGCCCTGATTGTTCAGCCACCGGAATAAAATGACTCGGTGGGATCTGACCAAGCTGACCATTCTGCCAGCGTAGCAGTGCCTCAACCCCGGCAACACGCCCTGTAGCAGTCTCAATCTGGGGTTGGTAGTGTAATTTCAGTTCATTGTTGTCTATCGCTGTATGAAGGTTACTTTCAATCAGCAGCTGTTTTGTCGCCATGGTGTTGATTTTCTGTGATGCAAAAAGATAATGTTTATTGCCATTTATTCTTTGTGCATAACTGCAGGCGCTGACTGCACTGCTGTACAGTTCTTCCACCGTTTGACCATCGTGTGGATAAACGCTGACCCCAATATAATTGGTCGTAAAAATTTTCTGGTTTTTAATTTGAAAAGGCTTGGAAAATGCATTCTGCAGTCGCTTCAGGACCCAGGTGACATGGTCAATCTGCTTGATATCTGTCAGTAATACACCAAATTCAGTCTGATTAATCAAAGAGATTGAACTGTCATGTCCCCCTTCCAGAACAGCCACGGTATCAATATCTTCTCTCAGGACATCGTTTAAACGTTGCCCACAGACTCTGACCAACTGTTCGGCAGCACTGTGTCCCAAGGTTTCATAGACCCGTTTGATTGTGTCGATGTTCATTGATAAAATCACCACCAGACTACCTTTTCGCTTACTTCTGGCAATTTCATGGGCAACCCGGTCCTCAAACAGCGACCGTGTCGGTAGGCCAGTCTGGCTATCGTACATTTCAAAATGTTCAAATTCGAGAGTCCGTTTTTCTAACAGTCCTTCAAGCGCTTTGATTTTATCGATCAACTGGGTTCGGTTGGTGCCAGTATCCACTTCTGCCGGTTGTTGCTGTTCTGTATTGACATCAATAATACTGGTTAATGTTTCACTTCCTTCCCAGTTGACCACCCGGTTTCGTCCCCCGGTTTTTGCAGCGTAGAGGGCTTTATCGGCTTGGATGATCAATTCATCTGGCTTCCCGGCATTCTGTTCCAGTGACGAAACCCCCAGACTGACAGTAATTTTAACCCCGCCACAAAGATTTTTTTCAATATCTTTACGGATCCTTTCTGCAATTTCAGCACCTTTCTCCAATGCTAATCCGGGTAAAATAATACAGAATTCTTCACCACCATAGCGACTGACCAGATCGCTATCACGGGTACAATTCTTCAGTATGTCGGCAACCGCCTTGATCACCTGATCACCGATTGAATGACCAAAGCGGTCGTTGACTGTCTTAAACAGGTCAATATCAACCATCAGGCAGGAAAGTTGAGATCTTTCAAGCTTGGCTTTGGTGAATAAAATATCGAATTGTCGATCCAGTGAGCGTCGGTTCAAGCACAGAGTCATGGGGTCGCGGTTGGCAAGAAATTCCAGTTCCGCGTTTTTGACTTGGATTTCTTCCTTGCTCAACTGGAGCTGTTCCACCAAATCACTAAGTTTAAAATTTTTCTCTTCCAACTGGGTAATATCATCAAATGTCACCAGGCTACCACGGCATTTATTGGCATTATCTGTGATCATGACCGCATTGACAGTCAATTTAATTTCGTTGCCATGGTTATCCAATAATCGCAGCGAGGAGCCCCTCTGCTCTACCCCACCAATTAAGACCTTGAGCCAGGGAAGTTGTTTGATCTGTTCGGCATTTTGACAATCTGCCCAGCCCAGTTCTGAACCTTTAAGTCCGATAAGTTTTTTTGGCGATTTTCCGATCAATTTAGCAAATGATTTGTTCGCCATCAGGATCTGCTCTTTCTCATCGAGAACCAGTACCCCTTCCTGGAGGACATCAAAAGCTTTTTGAACCCGTTCAGGAATGACGGCAGAGGGGTCAAGTTCAC
>JAUVCS010000175.1 GCA_030590745.1 Desulfuromusa sp. | reverse complement strand
CCACCATCACCCATGGCACCCGCCTGGAGAATCAACTGAGCCGCCTCGTCAATGGACATAAAGTATCTGGTCATATCTGGATCAGTTACCGTAACCGGGCCACCAAGCTCAATCTGACGACGGAACAAAGGGACTACCGATCCTGAAGAACCCAGCACATTACCAAAGCGCACAGCCATGAACCTGGTTCGAGCCTGGTCCAGTTCGGCCCGCTCGACGGCCTCGCAATAGGCCTGCATAATCTTCTCTGTCATCCGCTTGGAGGCGCCCATAACATTGGTGGGCCGCACTGCCTTATCGGTAGAGACCAGAATAAACCGATCAACCCGATGAAGAACAGAGGTCTCAATCAAACGGCGGGTAGCAAGAATATTATTGAACACCGCCTCCCAGGGGTTCTGCTCAACCATCGGCACATGTTTGTAGGCAGCGGCATGAAAGACCACCTGCGGTTTGTATTTGGTAAAAACATGCTCCAACAGATCCGGTTCCTGCACCTGGGCCAAGACAGTTAAATAATCAGTAAAATCATACTCATGCCGGAGATCCATCTCGATCTGATAGAGATTTTCCTCACCAGAATCAAGCAGAATAAGCAGAGAGGGCTGGAAACGGATAATCTGGCGGCACAATTCAGAACCGATCGACCCACCGGCACCTGTTACCAAAACACAACGACCATGAATAACTTGATCAATGCGCTCCAATTCCAGTCGAACAGGTGGTCGACCCAACAAATCCTTATAAGAAACGTCTCGAATGGCCTTGATCGAGACCTTATCACTAATAATCTCCCCCAGACCCGGCAAAGTCTTGTACTTCACCCCACTGGTTCGGCAGAGCTCAACGATCCGGCTCATCTGATCGCGAGAGGAGGAAGGAATCGCGATAAGGATTTCCTGAGGCTGGGTCTTGGCAATGGTCTCATGCAACTCGGCAATGGGCCCCAACATCGAAATGCCATGAATCCGATTGCCGATTTTTCGGTAATTATCATCCAGAAACCCCACAACCTCATAGGGCAGAGACCTGTTGTCCTGAATCTCCCGGACCACTTTTTCCGCAGCATCACCAGCACCGATAAGCAGTAATTTTTTGCGATGACTGATCGTCTCGACCCTGCCCATGGCAACGCTGAAACCGAATACGCGTTGATAATAAAGCCGCATTCCCATGCGCAGCCCACCAATAAAGAGAAAAGTAAGCAGCCCATCCAAAATAAAAACAGATCTGGAAAATCCGGCAAAACGATTCAGGACAACTAGGCTGCCAAAGGCCATAAAGGTAGTCAGCACACTGGCCTTGAGAACATTGAGCAGATCGGGAAGGCCGGTATAACGCCACATGCCGCGGTATAGTCCTGACCAAGAAAAAATTACAATCTTCAATGGTAAGAGCCACGGTAAAACTGCAAGAATATTCTGGAACTGACCAACTACTTGCCCCTCAAAACGCATAAAATAGGCCAAAAAATGAACAATCAGCAGAAGCAGACAGTCCAGCGCTAGCATGATCCAGAAATTAATTTTTCGTAGTTGTTTTTTCATAAGATAATTCTTGATGGCCTAGCAGTATTGATTCGTTAAGACAACAGACCACTAACTTCTCACGCGAAGGCGCAGCTAAGATTTTAAACTTACAACCCATCCCACTCCTAACCCCTAACCACAACTCCTCTGTTACCCTTGCCCCTACTCCTCACGCCCCACTCCTCACAGCAGCTTCGCTGCCCCTTGCCCCTTGCAACCTTCCGAATCTTAAACTCGTAACAGTCTGCGTTGCAAGAGATCCTGGAGCTCCCGGCGACTATCCAGCACGCAAGGAACAAAAACATCTGTACCAACAATCTGATAAATGACACGATACGGCTTGCAATGGATTTCTAGGAATTCTAAGATATTTATTCGGGAGAGTTCTGGAGGCACATGACCTCTTGTTGGCTGTTGATCGAGAGAATTTACCGTTTTTTGCAATTGTCGAAGAAGATTTTCTGCCTTGCCCGAGGAGTCACAGGATTCAACAAATTGATAGATACCGAAAATGTCCTCCTCGACCTCGGTAATCAAAAAAACATCAACTTTGCTCCGCCCCGACCCGCTCGCCAAGATCCGCAAAGGCCTTGGCTGCTGATTTGACTTTCCCTTGCTGCAAGCTGATTTTACTCTGAGCCAAGAGTTTGAGCATAGCTAAACTCTCCTGAGTTTGCTCAAAAACATGAATATCCTGGACTACGACCTTCGCCTCACCATACTGGGTGACAATCATGGTTTCCTGATTTTCTGTAATATTAAGGATAACCTCTGAAGCATGGGCCTTCAAGTAACTAATTGCCCGGATCGCCTGAGAATACTTCATAATGCACCTCCCTTTGGCCTAAATATAGTCCACCAAACAGTCGAAGTCAAACCCATCACCCCTGGCCCCTCACTCCTTGACCCTTGACCCTTGACACCCTAATGCGACACCCCATCACGCCTCAATGCCTTGATAAAGGTTAAGGTAATAATTTTACAATCCAGAACAAATGACTGATTCTTAAGATAGTAAAAATCAAACTCCACCTTCACCGGGATCGGCAACTCGTCCCGGCCATTTATCTGCGCCCAACCAGTCAAACCAGGGGTGAGCAGATGGATACCCTTTTGAGTCCGAAGTTCAACCAAATCATCCTGGTTAAACAATGCTGGTCTTGGGCCGACAATACTCATATCACCCTTGAGGATACTGAGCAATTGCGGCAACTCATCAAAACTCGATTTTCGCAGGAAATTACCAATGGGAGTAAGAAAATAGCCAGGATCAGCCAGGAGATGTGTTGCCACAGCCGGAGTATCGACCCGCATGGTCCGAAACTTTGGCATCATAAATACTTCATTGTTAAACCCGACCCGATCAGACCAATACAACACCGATCCTTTTGACGTCAATTTAACCAATAGGGCAATCATCAACATTGGTACGAGTAGCACCAGCATAGCCATAAGAGCAACAGTAAAATCAAAGGTACGTTTCATTTCTCACGCAAAGGCGCTAAGGTATATAATGCAGTGTCAATGGCAGCTTGAGCAGTGTTGTGCGCCTACCCCTATTCTTAAACCACCAGTTGATGATTTTAAGGTGGAATCTGCAGTTCCTTTTTAAAGCGACTGACAAGTCGGTTCACCACTTTTTTTGAAGCCACATCTTTAAACAAATACAGCGTTCTGCTACTGTCCTCCTCGACCGCTACCCATCTTCTCAATGCATAGCCGGTGTTGAGAATACCTCAAACGGCGTCTGTTTGTCCAGCGACGAGTGCTTCCTTTCTTTGTTGTAGTAGTCAAAGTATTGACCAAGTCCCCGATGCAGCGCATGCCCATCTGAGTAAGCCTTGGGGTAAGCGCAGGACTTACAACAACGAACGACCTAATATGGCAATAGGCGGGATAACTCCCATAC
>JAUVCS010000232.1 GCA_030590745.1 Desulfuromusa sp. | reverse complement strand
TCCGGCCTTAAGCCCTTACCCACTGGTTACAAGTCGTATACACATAACACAATATCAGAACTGCAACCTACAGTTATCATGTTATACTGTCAGCATAGTCCATCTGTAGGAATTTATCTGCCTGATTGCTTTAAGATGACCATGATCTGGCGGTTTGGTGGTTACCACAGGGTAGCTTTTCATCGAAAACCTCCTTTGGCTATTCCACAAAATTTCTACACTTGAGAAATGGCTGGTTAACCGAGGGGGTACGATTCGACAGAACTAAAGTTGACTGGACTTTACCTGCAAAAAACAGTTATATATAACCGTTAAGGTCAATATATTCAAAGATTACAAATCGATAAAACTCTGTACAGATAAATAATTGATTGATTCATTGGGAGTTTACACATGTATAAGCAGTTTAAATTTAGCCTTCTTATTCTTCTTCTGGTCGGGTTATCGAGCCCGGCGACTGCGGCAACCACAACCTACACCCGTGATGAGTGTGTGGAGATGGCTCTGACCCGCAATCCTCAGGTTCTGGCAAGTATTGAGAGAAAAGCCCAGGCGGAGTGGCAAAAGAAAGTGGCCTATGGTGATTTTCTCCCCAAGCTGAATGTGGATTATTCCTATACCTATCTGGATGATGAAAATAGTTTTGACACTGGCGTGCCAGGGGCTGGCAAGATTAGTACCACCAAACATAATAACTATATGATGGGCCTCAATATCGACCAGCCCCTCTTTACCGGTTTCCGCTTGACCGAAACCTATAATCTGGCTGACCTTGGCCTTAAGGTGGCGGTCTCTGGCAAACAGTTGGCAGATCTTGATATTATTTTTCGCACCACCAAGGCGTACTATAGTTTTCTGATGGTTCAGAAGTTGGAGCAGGTTGCCAATGTTACGATGGATCAACTTGCCTCTCATTTGCGTGATTCGGAAGAATTTTTCAAAAATGAAGTTATCCCTCTAAATGACCTGCTACAGTCCAAAGTTCACTTTGCCAACGCTCAGCAGGATACTCTGATTGCCGCAAGTCACACCCGAATTGCAAGAATGTCGCTGGCAACTATTATCAGAGAGCCTTTAACTCTAGAATTTGAGGTTGACGACTCACCAAATCTGGAAGAACTGGCGGGTGAGGTGGGGTCTTTTGTCCAACAGGCGTTAGTAGAGAGGCCTGAATTGCAACAGGCAAATTATAATCTGGAAGCGACTAAAAAACAGATTACCCTGGCCAAAAGCAGCTATTTCCCTGAAGTGTTTTTACGCGCCTCCCACAACCGTTATGGTGATGATGCTCTGGTTGATGGTCACGGTCTTAGCGATATCCAGGATTCTCGAGAATCTATGATTGGTATTTATGCCACGTGGGAACTTTTTGCCTGGGGACAAACTAAGCATGAGGTTAATCGGGCAACCGCAGCCAGTCGTGAATCCAGTCACGCTTTAGCTGGAGTCATTGACGAAATCAAACTGGAAGTCCAGAGCACCTTTATTGGTGCCGAGACGTCATACGAAAATATTTCAACAGCCAAACTTGCCGTCCTTCAGGCAGAGGAAAACCTGCGGATGGTCTCTCTCCGCTATAAAAACCAAATCGCCACAAACACCAATGTTCTTGATGCCAATACTCTGCTCAGCGATACCCAGACAAATTATTATCAGGCTGTCTATGATTACAATATCAGACTTGCCGGACTGGCTCGGTCGGTCGGGGTTACAAGTTGGGAAAAATTGGCTGTAAATTGAAGTTTTAGAATTAAAAATCTAAGCAAAAGGTTGAAAACATGACACCACAAAAAAACGTTCGTCGGCTAAAAAGTCCCGTTGGAGAAATTTTCTCCATCCTCTCTCTTGTCATAATAACCCTCTTCGTCTTGACCGGTTGTTCTAAAAAAGAGGAACCGGTCAAAAAAGAGGTGATTCGTCCAGCTAAAATTATGACCATTACAGATGCGGACAGCACCGAGAATTTTAAATTTCCTGGCAAGGTTCAAGCATTAGACCGTGTTGAACTTTCATTTGAGGTGTCAGGTAAAATAATTGAAGTCGCAGTAAAAGAGGGGCAGCACATCAAAAAAGGTGATCTTATCGCTAGAATTGATTCCAGTGATTATAAAAACGAACTGGAGGCGCGGCAGGCCGCGGTCAACCAGACCAAAGCTGAAGTCACTCGCTATGCTGCCCTGCTCAAAGAAAAAGTGGTCGCTAAATCAACCTATGACGTTAAACAAAGAGATTATGAAGTGGCGATCGCAGCAATGAAAATTGCCCGCAAGGCATTTAACGATACCAACCTTAGAGCCACTTTCAGCGGCATCATCGGAAAAAGATTTATCGATAATTATCAGGTCATTCAGGCGAAGGAACGGGTCGTTTCATTGCAGAAAATCTCGGCTATTGAGATCGTTGTTAATGCCCCTGAAAACATTATCAAGACCAGATCAGAGGATTTGTCGATTGAATTTGCAGCGGAATTTGCCAATCATCCGGGTGAGCGTTTTTCTCTGCAGCTCAAAGAGCTTGCTACGGAAGCTGACTCCCAGACCCAGACCTTCCGCACTATTTTCAAGATGCCAATGCCGAAGGGTAAAACCATTCTTGACGGAATGACCGCAACGGTTTTTATAAAGATAGGTCATGAAGGCAAAAAAGCAGTTGAGGTTCCGGTCCAGTCACTGTTTTATGATGAGAAAGGTCAGGCTTATGTTTGGAAAACCAATCAGGATCTAAGAATCAGCCG
>JAUVCS010000149.1 GCA_030590745.1 Desulfuromusa sp. | reverse complement strand
AACAGATTCATAGTTAAATATCCCTCGAGAATGTGAAACGATTGTCAATCAGGATTTACTTCCCAAATTCAATCACCAATAGTTGTCCAAGTTATTCCGGCCCAGCACGCCTCTCCTCCTGAAACTGAGCCATGAAAAATTGCTCTGGCGGTCCCCGCCAGGAGCTTATCCTCCCGTTCATCATCGACATCCTTCCGACGTCAAAATAAAACTGCAACTCCAAAATGTGATTATCAGAACTCACAGTTAAATACAGATCGTATACTGTATACTAAATATTGTTAAAAAATTAAACAAAAAAATCATAAATAGAGAAATTCTAATCAATCATCTGCACCAGCAATCATAACGGTTTGCACCTACAAAAATGACCGGAAAAGGATACCTTTCCGGTCATCTAAAGCTTTTTATTTTAAAGCGAGTATTTTTTCCAAACTCTGTTGTAATATTTCTCGCTTTTTTTCAGCAGCAGCCAATTTGCCACGATCTTTTTCCAGAACCTGTGGTGGGGCATTAGCTACAAATTTTTCGTTAGATAATTTCTTTTCAAAAAAACCAACATCCTTCTGTACTTTTTCAATCTCTTTATTCAAGCGTGCTTCTTCCTCCGCAACATTGATCAGGTCGGCCAGTGGGATCAGCACCTCAACCTCGCCGGCTACCTGAGTTGAAGCCTGCTTGGGTCGTTCAACAGCAACACCAACCAGCAAGTTTTCCACCCGAGCCAGTGACTTGATATATGCCTGGCCAGATAGAATTGCCTGCACAGCAGAGTCAAATTTACAATTAAGAACCACCTTGATTTTTTTCCCCGGTGGGACATCAAGCTCACCACGTACATTACGAATGGCCCGGATGACATCCATGACCCCTTCCATATCGGCAACAACAGATCGATCCGTTTCAATCAGAGCCGCAGTTGGATAATCAGCCTGCATAATCGAATCAACTGCTCGTTTCCCCGGAAGTGCATGCCAAATCTCCTCGGTCACAAACGGTAAAATCGGATGTAACATCCGTAATAAACCTTCCAGTACCGTGAACAGAACAACCTGCGTTGTTTTGCGTGCCTCAACATTATCACCGTACAGAGGACCTTTGCTCAGTTCAATATACCAATCACAGAACTCATGCCAGGTAAAAGAGTAGAGAATACTGGCAACATCATTGAACTTATAGTTTGTCAATGCTTGGTTCACTTCCACTGCCGCGAAAGCGTAGCGGTTCAAAATCCACTGGTCGGCCGGAGACAAGGAGTGTTGACTCAAATCATTTTCTGCCGGTTCGAAATCTTCCAGATTCATCAACGCAAAGCGACTGGCATTCCAGAGTTTATTGACAAAGTTCCGATAACCTCCAATGCGGTCCGTTGATAACTTTATATCGCGCCCCATCGCGGCAAAGGCACAGAGAGTATAGCGGAAAGCATCAGCACCATACTCATCCACAATGGTCAGTGGATCGATAACATTCCCCTTACTTTTGCTCATTTTCTGCCCCTGTGCATCACGCACCAGAGCATGAATATATACTTCTTTAAAGGGAACCTCGCCTCTGAACTTGATCCCCATCATCATCATTCTGGCAACCCAGAAAAACAGGATATCAAAACCGGTGACCAGGCAACTGGTGGGGTAGAATTTCTGCAGGGTTGTCGTCTGTTCCGGCCACCCCATTGTAGAAAATGGCCATAGAGCTGAAGAAAACCAGGTATCAAGAACATCCGTTTCCTGGCGGAGGTTTTTACTACGACAATGCTTACAGGTAGTTACATCATTACGGGAAACCGTTATTTCACCACAGTCATTACAGAACCAGGCAGGAATACGATGCCCCCACCAAATCTGCCGACTGACACACCAATCCTGAATATTATTCATCCACTCGTAATAGGTTTTTTCCCACTGTTGTGGAACAATTTTTGTCTCTCCAGAATCAACCGCCTTGATCGCTTCAGCAGCTAGAGATTTGACCGACACATACCACTGCTTACTCATATAAGGTTCAATCGTTGTTCGACAGCGGTAACATTCACCAACAGCATTGGGATAATTATCAATTTTTTCCAGCAGATCCAATGCTTCAAAATCAGCAACAACTTTCGCCCGGGCAGCAGTCCGTTCCATACCGACATAGGAACCACCATTTTCATTAATATTTCCTGACTCATCAAGAATATTGATAAATTCCAGGTCATGCCGTTTGCCAATTTCAAAATCATTAAAATCATGTGCCGGGGTAATCTTTACCGCACCACTGCCAAACTCTTTATCAACATATTCGTCAGCAATAATCGGGATTTCACGATCCATCAGTGGCAGGAGAACGGTTTTCCCAATCAGTTCACGGTAACGCTCATCTTCGGGATGGACAGCAACAGCAGTATCACCGAGCATGGTTTCAGGGCGAGTTGTTGCAACAATTAAAAACTGCTCCGTCCCCTTGACCGGATAACGTAGATGCCAGAGATTCCCCTGCTTATCCTCATGCTCAACCTCAAGATCGGATAATGCCGTATGGCAGCGAGGGCACCAGTTAATCAAGCGGTTATCCCGGTAGATCAAACCATCATCATATAAACTGACAAATACTTCCCGAACCGCTGTTGACAACCCCTCATCCATGGTAAAACGTTCCCGTTGCCAATCACAGGAGGCACCAAGTCGCTTCAATTGATTGATGATCTGTCCGCCCGATTCTTTACGCCACTTCCAGACCCGCTCAACAAAAGCCTCACGACCCAGTTCATGGCGATCTTTATTTTCTGCGGCAAGCTGTTTTTCCACAACATTCTGAGTTGCTATCCCGGCATGATCAGTCCCGGGCATCCAGAGAACTTCATAGCCCGACATCCGCTTCCAACGACAGAGGATATCCTGCAAAGTATTATTCAGCGCATGCCCCATATGAAGAACACCGGTCACATTCGGGGGAGGAATAACGATAGAGTAATGGGGCTTGGAGGAGTTTTCATCGGCATGGAAATCACCACGCTGTTCCCAAACATCAAACCATTTCTTTTCAACCTGTTCCGGTTCGTAACCTTTAGAGAGTTCTGTCTTCATTTCGGGTAAATCCTTGATTAAAATATACAGTTGGAGGGTAAATACTTTGGCAAAAAACCACAAATGGCTAAGCAAAAATTTTGACCGCCAAGGCGTAGTGATTTTTCAGGGGCGAAGGCATACATATGTATGTCGAGATCCTGAAAAATCATTGCAACACCGGAGGTCTAACTTTTTGCGACGCCATTTTATCTGGGCAGGAACAATAAAGGGGGGCAGCAAGGAAGTCAAGATTTCCCTGCTGCCCCCCATGAACGAGGCATCTTATTATGTCCCGAAAACTAGTTATGCACCCTCTTTAATTTTACGAATTTCTTCACCAATCATCGCTTCTGCTAAATCGGGAACAACTTCCCAGGCAATTTTTTCTAACATTTCCCCAGCGAGTTTTTCAATTATCGGCCCGGCAACCTTACTGACAACCTCTTTTAACTCGTCTTCCGACAATTCGCGTAACTGCTGTTCAACCTGCACGACAGCTGAATCTTCCACTGCACCGGCAGCGGCATCATGATTATCTGAGGCAGACGCATCAAAATAAAATACTTCCTCCTCATCTTCTGGAGATAGTGATTCTGAACCCTCAACCAGCTCAGCCTCTTCTTCAACCAGTACAACCTCTTCCTCAACCAGCTCAGTGATCTCGTCCTGAAGGGCTGGTTCAAATTCTGCCGCAACAGCCGCTTCAACCCCTTTGATGGCAGTATCCGCCACCGGTTCTTCCTCCGACTCGGAAGCGACAATATCTTCCTCCAGGAGGTCTATAATCTCATCAGAGGCAGAATCATCATGGTCGGTCACAGCAAATACGCTATCGACCTCTTCAGTCTCATTGATGTCCTCTCCAGCCGGTACAGGTTCACCCAGGCTCTCC
>JAUVCS010000126.1 GCA_030590745.1 Desulfuromusa sp. | reverse complement strand
GATTATCGTTGTCACCTTTGTCCTCGGTTCTGGTTTTGCCGGATTGGCAGGATTACTGTTTGCCATGAGCTACCCGATTCTGGATCCCTACATGGGGGCATTGATAGGATGGAAAGCCTTTATTGCTGCGGTTGTCGGTGGAATTGGTGATATTAAAGGGGCGTTCCTCGGCGGGTTCCTCCTCGGCGCAGTTGAGATCATGGTCGTTGCGTTCTTCCCCTCAACATTCCGCGACCTGATCGCCTTTACCATACTGCTGGCAATACTCACCTGGAAACCAACCGGGCTGTTCGGTATTGCCCAGACCACCAAAATTTAGGGGGACACAATGTTACGACGTTATTCTGTCCACCTGATACTGGCACTATCTGGCGGTCTGATCATTTACATGGCCGACCAGGAATACCTCAGCCTGTATGTGATGTCGGTACTCATGTTCATGGGAGTCAATGTCATTCTCTCGACCAGCCTTAATCTGGTCAATGGCTATATGGGCGAATTCTCCTGTGGTCACGCCGGATTTATGTGTGTTGGTGCCTATGTTTCATCCCTGCTCGGGGTCTGGCTGTTTGCTAAAGATAAGGTTTTTGGCGCAGCAGTACTCAACCCCGAGTACGCCCTTTACGCATTTCCATTCATCATTTTAGCCGGTGGAGTCGCAGCAGCATTAGCTGGCGTACTGGTTGCGGTCCCATCCTACAAAACCCGTGGTGATTACCTGGCGATCATTACCATCGCCGCCAACTTTATCATCATCAGTGCGATTGAGAATATTGGTCCTATTGGCGGATCTCGCGGCTTCATGGGGATGAAACGGCTGGTCAATTCGATGGAAGATATCATCGAACTTCCCTGGATGCCGATCTGGGTATTTGTATTCACAGTTTTTAGTATCTGGGTGATCCGCCGCTATGTTTCATCAACTTTTGGCAAGGGTGTCTCTGCCATCAGTCAGGATGAAGTTGCTGCTGAAATCATGAGTGTCAACACCAATAAGATCAAGACCATCACCTTTATGCTCTCCTCCGGGTTGGCTGGTATCGCTGGTGGACTGTTTGCCTATATCCTCGGCTACGTCAATCCCGGCAGTTTCAACATCATGAAGTCAACGGAAGTGTTGGTCATGGTTTATCTGGGCGGCATGGGTTCACTTTCGGGTTCGGTCTTGTCAGCAATCCTGTTTACCCTGATGCTGGAAAGTTTCAGATTTATCATTCCAGTGATCAACGATTTAGCCCATCAAATCCATATTATCTCTCCAGATTACGATATAAGTCAGGTCTGGAGATGGGTTTTAATCCCGTTGCTTTTGATTATTCTGATGCAGTTCCGTCCTGAAGGAATCATGGGCAACCGGGAATTGGGAGATGTGTTCCCCTGGCTGAAAAAGTTTTATCGATTTAAATAATGCGTAGGGGCGGCCCTTGCCCGCCCGGGCGCAGCAAGCAGCGCCCCTACAATAAACAGGCTTTAAAATATGCAAACACAACCAAAAACAGAGAATGCTCCGGTGATGGAAATTCGGGGGCTGACACAGAACTTCGGCGGACTGAAAGCCGTTTCTGACTTCAACGTCAAGCTGAAAAAAAATGAATTATCAGGTTTGATCGGCCCTAATGGTGCCGGGAAAACCACCATTTTCAACCTGGTCAGTGGATTTTACCAGCCAAGTGAAGGTGAGATTTTGATCGGGGGAGTTCCAACAGCAGGACAGAAACCACACAAAGTCACATCCCTTGGTGTTGGTCGGACATTTCAAAATATCCGTTTGTGGAATGACATGACGGTGCTAGATAATATCCGTGTCGCACAACATTCACAGTTGAACTACGGATTTTTCCACAGTGCTATCCGCAGTAAACGTTACCTGCAGCGGGAAAAAGAGATTACCGAAGAGGCAACTGAACTTCTCAATGTTTTTGATTTGATGAAATATGCCGATGACTTTCCCAAGAATTTACCCTACGGAACCCAGCGCAAACTGGAAATCGCTCGTGCCCTGTCAAGTCATCCGAAATTATTATTACTGGATGAACCTGCTGCCGGGCTTAACTCTGCCGACGCTAAAGACTTGATCCGCCTGATCCGCTGGATTCATGAAACCTTCGATGTGACCATCTGGATGATTGAACACCACATGGATGTAATGATGGAGCTCTGTACCCAGATCAAAGTGATCGATTTTGGTGAGACCATTGCCGAAGGAAGTGCCGAACACGTACGTAACCATCCCGCCGTTATGACGGCTTATCTGGGAGATGATAATATCTGATGCTACTGTCAGTAGAAAATCTTGAAGTTAAATATGGAAATATCCAGGCTCTACACGGAATCAGTTTTCACGTCAATGAAGGCGAAATTGTCACCCTGATCGGTGCCAACGGTGCAGGAAAAACCACCTGCATGCATACCATAACCCGCCTCCCTCCCCCGGAAGCACCCCGGGTTATTGCCGGAGATATAAAATTCAAAGGGGAATCAATTCTCAACACCAAACCGAGCGATGTGGTTAAGGAACTTCACCTTGCTCTGTCCCCCGAAGGGCGTAGAATTTTCGGTAATCTGTCAGTTATGGACAACCTGAAACTGGCAACCTACGCCCGGGAAAAAGATGCTGATCTGGATAAGGAATATGATTATATCTTTAATCTTTTCCCCCGTTTGAAAGAGCGCCGTAATCAGCGGAGCGAATCCTTAAGTGGTGGTGAACAGCAGATGCTGGCCGTAGGGCGAGCCCTGATGACCGGCTGCAAGATCCTCCTGCTGGATGAACCGAGCATGGGTCTGGCACCGGTTCTGAAATATGAACTGTTCCGCAAGCTCAGACAGCTCAACGAAGAGGGAATGACCATTCTTCTGGTTGAGCAGAATGCAAATTTGGCTCTTCGTTTAGCTCATCGTGGTTATGTTATGGATACAGGAAATATCGTTGCTGAAGGGACCGGAGAAGAGCTGTTGAACAACCCGGAGGTGAAGAAGGCCTATCTGGGGGGGTAGAATTTGGATATCCGCCTGCACGGTATTGAAACACGCTTCAACTGTCACCTTAAAAATGTGCGACAAAGCCAATACGTACGGCATCATCGATCGTTCGACTGCTGCTCCGATGCTCAACATCGAGGCTAATGTTCTGATAACCGATATAGAGCGTGGCTTTAGGTAGTACCGCATAAGTCAGGCGCACTCCGCTTTCCAACAGCCCCTCAGAATCCAGGAACGAAAAAACCTCTGGGGCATAATAAAAATATCCGGCAATTCCCAGACCCTGCAATTGGGGGGAAATATAACTGCTACGCAGACCAACAGCCAGATTGATAAAATCGGTATCATGATCAGTGCTGCCAGCGTACAATTTAGTTCCGACGCCTAGATCGAGTCCGGACACATTACCGGGTTTACCGACGAAATCAAGGCCAAGGCTTCCAAGCGTGGTTTCCTTGTCACCATCATAGAGAAAACGGCCATTGACCATAGATGAGCCATAATCATCACGATTTATTGAATGTTCATAGCCAATTTGGAAGCTTTTGTCGCTCAGACCGATATCGACAGAGTCAGCGGTAGCCATTGTTGTCACCAGGCAAAAAAATATGATCAGCAGAAAACGTAGTAACATGAAATACTCCTTAAAAATTAAAAATTCAATCGTAGGAGAACATGCCACAACATATGGCATTAGGCAACCCCAAGTTGGACAAACCAAGCATGGGGCTGGAACCGGTGTTGAAATACGAACTGTTCCGCAAACTGAAAAAACTTAACCAAGATGGGATGACAAACCTTTTAGTTGAGCAGAATGCAAATCTGGCTTTCAAGTTGGCTCATCGTGGTTATGTTATGGACACCGGAAATATCGTTGCTGAAGGAACCGGAGAAGAGCTGTTGAACAACCCGGAGGTGAAGAAGGCCTATCTGGGGGGATAGGGCTTAATCAGGTGCTTGAAGTTTACCGTTCCTCTTCAGCGTTCAAGGCAATTTGATAAAATTGGCAGTCAGTCAATGGATCGACGGCCAGACAGTTTACAAATTTCCAAGCCACCAATCGGTAGACAATCCGGTCGATGGCTTTTTTTATTTTCCGGGTTTACTGATTGAATATATCGTCCGGATATCTTACAAGTGACCTCATATGAAAAAACTTCAAACCTTTATCTGCTGTTTTTTTATCACGACTCTGCTGCTCGGCTGCAGTGATCCGGGTTATTACCTCCAATCGGCCAGAGGGCACCTGGATGTGATGTCAAGTACCCACCCAATAGAACAGGTGGTTGCAGATCCACAGACCACCCCAGAGATCCGGCAACAGTTGGAAAAGGTTCTGCTGATGCGGGATTTTGCGGTGAAGGAACTCGGCCTGCCAGATAATGACAGTTATCGCCACTATGCTGACATTGGTCGCCCCTATGTTGTCTGGAATGTGGTTGCCACAACAGAGTTTTCCCTCGCACCGAAGCAATGGTGTTTTCCTGTGGCTGGTTGCGTCTC
>JAUVCS010000283.1 GCA_030590745.1 Desulfuromusa sp. | reverse complement strand
TTTAGACTTTTTTACTTGGAAAAATTATGCAACTGGTAACGGTGCTTCAGTAAAACTCTGAATAAAGGTTTCCAGCTTTCTTAGTTTCTCGGCACTCAATTCTTTGAAGAGGATACTCCCACGGCGAACCGGGACCACATTGTCATGCAGGCGGTAATCAGAAACCGTTTTGATCGGGATATCCTCAACAACCAGGTTATAGTCATGATAAAGGCTGATTTTCTTGACCTCAGAGCGTTTCAGCTTCTGTCCAAGGTAACGGAAGGATAGACCCCCTGCGCTGATATCCAGAATGTGATAGGGGAGTGATTCTGGTCCTCGATCAACCAGAACCAAGGCGCGTTCCACTGCTTTGAAGCGTTGATAATATCTGACGGGGCTGTACTTGATTCGACTTTCCATTTAGGTTGCTCCTTTCTTGGTCATTTGTTTGTGCATATTATCTCATACTAAACAGTTGTTTGCAAATTTTATACCTGCTGATGGTTTTTAATTCAGTTCTTTCCGATGCCCAGATAGTTTTATTTCTAACCTGTTGTGTTAAGTGAGTTTTTTAAATAATTATTGGAGGGTCGTAGACTATTTTTATCAGCAATTTATTTTCAATTGATACATAATCAGGTGACAATTTTGTCAGTGTCGGATTTCTTTACAGATGGGGTTGAATGAAACGATTCCACGGTAAACAAATATATATCCTCTGGTTGCTGGCTCTGGTTGCTGCTTCACTTTTATTTGTTGGCGGCCCCGATTCTGACTCGCTGCGTAGCTTTCGCTATATCTGGGGTGTGGGACATCTGTTTTGTTTTGCTCTCTGGGCCTATCTCTATGTCGATTGGCGGTCCGATCAGCCTTTCATACGGCAGTTGTTTGAAGTTGCAATTATCACATTTATCATTGGTGGCCTGGTTGAGTTGATTCAGGCTGGAATCGGGCGTGAGGCAACCTGGCAGGATCTGGGAAATGATCTTGTTGGAGGGTTGCTGGGGGTGGTGTTTTTTGCAGAATCGCGAAAAGCTATTTCTGCCTGGCAATTAAAACTTTTACAATTACCCGTGGTGTTTATGGCTTTGTGGAGTTTGCTCCCGGTCGGTAAAGTTATTGTTGATGATATCGTTGCCCGGCAACAGTTTCCGCTGCTCTCGGGTTTTGAGACTTCTTTAGAATCGAGCCGCTGGAGTGGAAGTGCAAAACGTAAGGTTCATCACGATATTTATTTTTCAGGACATTCTTCCCTGCAAATCAAATTAACGACCCAGATGTATTCGGGAATCGGTCTTAAGGATTTTCCCTCCGATTGGAGCGGATATCGTGCCGTCAGTCTGCAGGTGTTCAATCCCGATCAGCATCCCTTGCAACTCCATTTCAGAATTCATGATCAGGATCACCGCAAACACAAAAATGCTTATGGGGATCGTTATAATAGCAGTTTCGAGCTCAAGCCGGGCTGGAACCTGCTTCAGGTTTCCCTGGACAAGGTAGCTTATGCTCCCAAGAAGCGTCTGCTCGATTTAACCCGTATCGCCGGTATGGGGGTATTTGTGGGGAAATTGGAACAGCCCCGAACCATCTATCTGGATGACGTGAGGCT
>JAUVCS010000279.1 GCA_030590745.1 Desulfuromusa sp. | reverse complement strand
AAGACGGGGAGTACTCTACGTCCAGGCGAAAAATCATCACTGTAATAAAATTGCCCTGGGACATCATCTTGACGACTTTATCGAAACCCTTCTCCTTAACCAGTTCTACAGTGGTACTCTGGCAGCAATGAATGCCAAGTTCAACTCTAACAATGGTCAGCATATCGTTATCCGCCCACTGGTCTATGTTGAAGAAACAAAAATTCAAGAGTTCAGTCGCCTGCAAAAGTTCCCCATTGTCCACTGTAGCTGTCCGGTTGTTGGACTGGAAGATCAAAAACGGCAACAGATGAAACAATTAATCAAAGAGCTTGCCAGGGACATCCCGGAAATACGTAACAGCATGATCAGCGCTATCGGCAATGTTCAACACCACTATTTACTCGATCAAAAATTGACAATTGAAAACAGAACAGTAAAATAGCTTATCAAACTGTGATTGCATTTAGCAGGGTGTTGAAAAACGTTTTCGAGGCCGCGAGTGCAAGGCGAAAATTGTCGAAAAAGCGCAGTTTACACCCAGTAAATGACCATTTTGAGGCAATTTTCAACACAGCAATCGCAACGCAGATAGTTTATCAACAGCCTGTTAGGTTAAACAGAAGAAATCCCCTAAGGAAAGGGTCGCTTGATTTGAAAAAATACCCAGCTCTATCTATGGCATTCATCACTTTTTTCTTTATCCTGATGGTCATCCTCTATGTCTGGCTGCATCCAGTGACGCAGGAAGAGAAAAAGGAAGAAAAAGTGGCAGTGGAAGAAGTCATTGTTCCGAGAGTCAGTGTGCCAGAAAAAAAGGCCAGATTCGCAACGATCATTGTCTCCCCTGTCAATAAGGTCTATACCGACTTGCTGCGACGGTACCTTGAGGTAACAGAATCAATTCAAAAAGATCCCCACAACAGTCAGCTTTCAGCATTAAAAGAAGAATACCGGGCAAACGACAATAGAGAGTTGCTGATGGCTCTTAAACCACACCCACAGAGTATTGCCATCGCACAAGCAGCAATGGAAAGTTCCTGGGCAACCTCACGTTTTTTTAAAGAAGCCAACAATGTCTTCGGAGTCTGGTCCTTCAGCGCTAATGAGCCGAGGATTGCGGCGGGAGAAAAACGTGGAGATAAAACCATCTGGATAAAAAAATATAGCTCGATTGAAGATTCTATCCGGGATTACTACAGGACCCTGGCCAGAGGTTCAGCCTATAAGGAGTTCCGGGAACTCAAAATGGAAACAGATGACCCGTATCAACTGGTGAAAAAACTGGATCACTATTCAGAAAAAGGTGCTGAATACGGAAGAGAGCTTGCCGAAATTATTCATTTCAATAAGTTTAATCGTTACGATCAACCACAGATATCACCAGCAGGCCAAGATAACGACCCCAATTAGCCAAAAACTGACATTTGCTGTGGGGGTTGAGAGGTTAGTCTTTCTTTTTCATAAATTTATTGAACAGACCCTTTGACTGGGGATCCTTCTCACGGCGCAGGTTGATCAAACGCAATTCACGCAACGCCTCAGTACAACCGGGGTTGGCCTGAACCGCCATTTCGAAAGATTTCTCTGCTTGACGTTCTTTCTCCAGAGACTGATAAACCTGGGCAAGGTAGAGATGGGTCAGATCGAAACCAGGATTGATCTCTCGGGATGCCAACAGCACTTCCACCGCCTGATTTTGAATAGCGAGTTTTTCAGGAGCCGACTTAAATAACGCCCAAGCAAAAAAAGTCATATATTCAGACTCTTCCGGACTCAG
>JAUVCS010000182.1 GCA_030590745.1 Desulfuromusa sp. | reverse complement strand
CAACTGGCAAACCAACGGTTGTTGGTTACACCAAAGGTGACATTAAAACCTGGACCGAATTGGTTGCCCGCTTTATGACCGCTGCCGGAGTGACTGAGGAGGATATTGTTCACATCGCTTTTGGTTATGGTCTGTTTACCGGTGCTTTTGGGCTCCATTATGGCTCTGAAGCAATTGGCGCCTCGGTTATCGCCATGTCCGGGGGCAATACCGACAAACAATTGATGATCATGGAGGATTATCGTTCATCTGCTTTGGTTTGCACTCCGTCCTATGGACTGACTCTGGCGGATCGGATGGAACAGCAGGGGATAGATCCAAGCTCCCTGGCCTTAAAGGTTGGATTGTTCGGAGCCGAACCGTGGAGTGAGCAGATGCGGCTGGAGCTGGAACAGCGGCTGGGTATTATTGCGACCGACAACTATGGCTTATCTGAAATTATGGGTCCAGGAGTTGCCGGGGAATGTCTCTATAAGCAGGGGATGCATCTGGCAGAAGATCACTTTCTGGCGGAAATTATTGATCCGGATACAGGGGTAGTGTTACCGGAGGGCTCTGTGGGGGAACTGGTGCTGACCAGTTTGACCAAGCAGGCGTTCCCGATGATTCGCTATCGCACCCGTGACATCACCCGGTTAGATTATGCTGCTTGTGAATGTGGCCGCACCCTGGCAAGAATGGAAAAAACCCGAGGTCGCACCGATGATATGTTGATTATCAAAGGGGTCAATGTTTTCCCGACGCAGATTGAGGAAGTGCTGTTTCAGATTGAAGGTTGTGAGCCCCATTACCAGTTGATTGTCGAGCGGATGAACAATATGGATTCGCTGGAGGTCCAGGTTGAGGTCAACGAGCACATCTTTTTTGATGAAATGAAGCAACAGCGCGAATTTGTCAATCAGGCAGAGAAACGTTTGGCTACCGTTCTGGGTGTCAGCGCAAAAGTCAAGCTGGTAGAACCTCAAACTATCAAACGCCACGAGGGAAAAGCTGTTCGAGTGATCGATCGGCGAAATTTGTAACTCACATTGTTGAAGGACACTTTATGAAACATAAAACACTGAAAAAACTCAATATCCTCCTGCTCATTTCTTTGGCTGGATTCTGTCTGACTGCGTGTGGCGGTGACAATTCAGGCGGCGACTCAGAGTTAGGCCGGGGAACTTTGTCAACATCCTTGACCGATCAGTTCAACGGATGAGTACCAGGCTGTCTACGTGACTATCATCAATTAATATCGCTGATGGTGGTTCTTATTCGGTGGAACTTCCAGAAGGAGAGTATCAGGTTGTTGCCTCAACCTATAATGAGGAGACCCAATCGTTTGAAGATGTCGAGGTGGAAGCAGGTATAGATACGTTACTTGATATTACTTTTTAGCTGAAATAGTAATCGTTTCCTTGTTTGCTTTGGGGCTGTTCCAGATAGCAGAATTACATCTGGAGCAGTCCCAATTTTTTTACCTGAAAGCCAGGATAGTGGTAGTATCTTTTCAGCTTTTTAAGGTGACTTGTGGCGCTCTGATGAAAGAGTCCAGGATGAGATCTGTTTGTTTTTTATTGCTTATGATCACGATATTCTCTTCATCGGTGGATGTTCAAGCCGCTGATTTTGAGGTGACGCCGATGCTGGGTTATACCTTCGGAGGTAGCATAAAAGATTCTGAAACGGATGATTCCTATGATTTTGATGATAGCGTAAGCTATGGGGTTATTCTCGGACTGAGAGATGAGAGCAAAGCAGGATCGGCATTTTATGAAATTTTATATAGCCATCAATCAACCTATTTAAAACTGGATGACACGGTATTCTCCGGGGAAGACCACCTTGATGTGGATATTAACTATTTCCACTTTGGTGGAAGGTACGGCACGGATGGGGAGATGGTTAATCCCTTTGTTGTTGCCGGAGTCGGGGTGACATACTTTGATCTGAATGGGGGAGATTCGGAAACAAAATTTTCTTTCAGCATTGGTGGTGGGGTCATGGTTCCACTATCCAAGCACATCAGTTTACGTTTTGAAGGGCGAGGATTCGGAACCGTATTTGATAACAATAGCGCCGTATTTTGTGAAGATAACGAATGTCTGATAAAAGTAAAAGGTGATGTTCTCTGGCAATTTACCGGTTTTTCCGGAGTGGTTTTCAGCTTTTAACCGCAGAGTGATCGCTCAGCGTCAGACTTTCCTAGGGCAGGTATTCTACCGCAGACAACAATGGCTTAGATCATACAAAAGAATTTCATTATTCCTCTATTACCTGATGATTCTTTCTAATCATGGTCTCTACGACATACCCAATTTTACCAGTTCTACGACTCTTCACTTTCCAGCAGATTCCTGTCCCTGACAGGCATGTTTTCTCAAGTATAATATCCAGCGTGTCTCCTTCTGCAGCATAAAATATGATTTTGCCGCCTTTGAAAATTGGTTGGCGACTTTGAATAATGATGTATTTTTTAGCTTTTTGATCAGACGGGTCAGAAACTTTGAACTTTTTAGTTTCTCTTTTATAATTATCAGCAGTTGTATAGATTTCCTTGCCGGACTCGTATTTTAAAACTGCAAAAGAGTTGTCACAGTTAGAATTAAACTGTTCAAGGTACTCTATCTGGTCCTGTTGCAAGACAGAACCAGGACTCCAGTCGCTGCAGCTATAAGGTAATTCAGACAGGTCTTCCAGACAGGTAATATCAACAAGAATGTTATTTTTAGCACCATACACTCTGGCAAATCGCTTGGTTATGGCACATCGAGGTAGCACATAACCCTTTTCAGTGATATATCTGACCGTTGCGTACGACATAGCGGGATAGATACGGCGCGAGAGAAATTGGAAACCCTTTCCACCCAGTTGGCAGGTTCCTTTTCCGTAGAAAGTTTTCGCCCAGCCAAACAGATCACTGGTATACCGTGTCTCAGTACGCTCCAATTTGATAGAAATAACCCTCGCTGCCTTGGAACCCTCTGGATCGACGAATATGTACCATTTGGACCAGTTTGTGAGCATCCGTGTTCCGCCAACTGATTCTCGATCGCCGACATCCTCAAGCTCTCCCAGATATTCGAATTCAGGGCTCACTTTTATTTGCAGCTTTGGATTAGCAGAGGAATAAAAAGTGTTATCAACAACTTCTCTTTTTACTTGTAATGGAGTACAGCCGGGCAATAAAAAGAAAATCAAAAGACCGGAGAATAATAACCGTTTCATGATTCGCCTCCTCAATTGAGGGGGATGGAAGAGGTGAAACCACTTCACTGGCAGGTCATTACCCGTGGTTCAGAGAAAAGCCCCTTCCACCGGTTTTCGTTCAGCAATTAAACTGTTTACTTAATTTTACAATCAAAACCCCGGCATGCAACCGTGGAAATAGATAAATTGCCATTAAAAATATGTAT
>JAUVCS010000241.1 GCA_030590745.1 Desulfuromusa sp. | reverse complement strand
GGAACATAGTAAGGAGTTGTAATCACCAGTTCGCGACGGGCGGAGAATATCAAGGTCTCAAACATCTCAGGCATGGCAGAGTAACGGACGGTCGGCCCGGTTCCGATCACTTGTGCTGTGAGTCCAGACTGCGTCGGTGATATGGGTTCTCTCAGCAGAGCGCTGATATCTTCAGCCGTTTCAGCCATCCAGTCACTGGCAAACAGGTATTGGTTCTGGCGGGCGATCGGCCCCTCGAAACGGATCATCGCATCCACCCAAGGGGCAAACTTGGCCTTGACGTGGAACTCCGGATCGGCGCAGTTCTGGCTGCCGCAGTAGGTGATGTGATTGTCAATGACAACAATCTTGCGGTGATTCCGCAGGTCGATACGCCCCTTCAGGAGACGCAACAGCGGGTTGCCAATCGGCAGGGCTCTGGTAAGGAGGACGCCTGCTTCGTCCATCGCCCGCCAGTGCTCCGAATTGACCATACTGCGCGAACCCAGGCAGTCTGCCATGGCCCGGCAGGTCACACCGCGTGCCGCAGCTCGTTTGAGCGCCTCAACCACCTTGCAGCCATTGTTATCCTGTAACCAGATGTAGAACAACAGGTGGACATGCTCTTTAGCGGTATCGATGTCGGCGACTATGGAGTCAATCGACGCGTTTGAATCCGGCAGCAAGTGTGCCCGGTTGCCGCCAACAGGGTCGAAACCATTAACTGTTTTCCCCGCTTGAAACAGGTGCAGATAGCCTTGCGGCAGATCCTCCTGCAACGGCATCACGTTCATGGTTGCAACGTCCGCCCAAACTGGCAGTCGGGCAATGCTCTCACGCAGACGCTCCACGCGGCGACGCCCGATGCATGTTTCGCCAAAGAGCAGATAGGCCAGGATGCCCAGCAAAGGAACAGCAATGATGACCACAACCCAGGCAATCCGCGAAGCCGGTTCCCGGTGGGGTCGCAGCAACACCCGCCCGACGAACGTAACCTGCAGGGATATGTCCAGAGCCAGAAAAATCATCCCGAAAATTGATTCATAACTCATAAATTAACTGTCTCGCAAACAAAATTTAGCCATCCAACGTATCCTGTCCATCCCGGTCAGACAAGATCTTTGAAAAATAAAGCACCCCGCCGCAAACAGTGGGGTGCTTTATTAACCGGAAAGACCCTGTAAGCCGGGTTGAGCCTAATCTACTTTTATCCCAAACCGTCGTACCCGGCTGGCATTTAACTTACTCTCTTTGCCAATAATTTTAAGGGCTGCGGTTGCTTTATCAGAAATAACCCGCCGATGTTCAAACATTCCCCCCAGGCGACTAAACTTTAGACAAAGATCGACATATTGAGACAGTGTTGCCCCCTGTTGCGATTTAAATAACTGGACATAGTCTGAGACATTAAGCTGAGACAGTTGCACCTCTTCTTCCTCACAACCGCTTGTATGGTTGAGTAAAAAATCACAGAGCTGTTGTGGTGAAAGTTGGGTTTTCAGGGATTTATATTTTTCCTTGAACTTCAGGATCACCTCCCGATCCCGGACTTCTCCCGCAAAAGAAGTGGACTCGAGGTTGAAAAGTTCTGTTTCAGCATCTCTTTTCTCGACATATAACCGAATGATCTTGGTTGCTAACTTATCTTTACCAAGGTTACGCAGCAGCCGGACCGTACCATCAAGGTTGACCGGACTGATGTACTTTGCGTTGTTTTTAAAACTGTCGGACAGACAATTGATAACATCCTGATCATTATCAGCAAATGATTCGTTAAATTTCCGCCAGGCTTCCCGAAAGGAGCTTTCTGACTTGGCAGCCAGAATTTCCTCATTTAATTTGGTCGCCTCCTGGAGTAAATGCCGCTCACTGACATAGCCGTTCTCAACCAATCGGGCAATCTGCTGATCAAAGTCAGTAAATGAATAGTTGTTATAATTGCGGAGGAGTGCACACCAGTTCTGCTGCTGCGTTGACATGGAGACTTCATCGTCCAGGTCACCGAAAGCACCGCTGCGACTCACCACAAAATTGTAATCGGGAGTATCACTTGACTGACTGTAATAGCACCAACTCAACAGGGTTAAAGTCTGTAACGCCCGGAAAACAACCTGATCTTCATAAACCTTCAACAACGGAACTAATAATGTCGAGAGCTTCTCAATCTTTTTGATAATACGGATATTATTTATCCCCAATCGGATAATATCCTGACCAAGCTGACGGGCGATCTTATCATCCGACAACGCTATATCGACACAATCCTCCGCCGTTGGAGCGAATCTCAATTCAGTGTCGATAACTTTTTCCCGGAGTTTTATATAATCAATTGAAGAATCATCACTGAGACTTTCATCATTCAGAATCAACACAATCTTGCACTTTTTCTGCTCTTTCAGCTGGGTTATCAGCCCCAGAATATCCTGAGCCTCAACGTTTTTCCCCTTCCGTTCAAAATCATCAATACAGATAATGGTTTTTTCTAAAGAGAGGAAAGAGAGGGAGTTGATCATCGAATGAAAATGGTCAATGGATGCACTTGAGGAGAGGATCGGTAATGTTTTTCTCCCCAGAGATTTCATTAACTCTGCAGTATTATCTTTAAAACTTTCAACCGTTGGTCTTCGTCCAATTAATTTTTCGGGCACCATATTTTCAAAAATTGAAAATTTCAGATCGTC
>JAUVCS010000102.1 GCA_030590745.1 Desulfuromusa sp. | reverse complement strand
TAAAGCCTGCTCATCGATTTCAGCGAGCATCTGTGAAATCTGCACAGCTCCTTGATTGATGATATACAGTGATTCTCCGGGCATGTTCTCGATAAAAACAGTTTTCCCTTCAGCAACCTGAGTCCGGGTAAAAAGAGAGCTGAGATACTCTATCTCCTGCGTTGCTATGCCGGTAAATAATTTACTATCTGCCAGTTCGGAAAAATCTACATGACTCATATTCAGCACCTTTTCAGCAGGAAAGAAGAATCAGGTTCGGTAGTTTTCGGTATAATTCAAGTAATTTTGTGCCGATTGTTTAAGATAATCAATTTCATCGTCTGACAGATGCCGCTTATAGACAGCCGGGAAACCGGCATACAAAGTACCAGAAGGGACTTTTGTTCCAGGGGTAATCAGCGCTCCAGCAGCCACCATTGCATCATCAGCAACGTCTGCATCATCCATAACCACAGCACCCATACCAATTAAACAACGATCCCCTATTTTACACCCATGCAGAGTCACATTATGGCCAATGGTCACATCATCCCCAATCACAGTCGGGTTTATTTTGTGAGTCACATGGATAACCGTTCCATCCTGGATATTGGTTCTTTCACCGATCCGGATAAAATTGACATCCCCCCGAATAACCACATTAAACCAGACACTTGAAGCAGCTCCAATCTCAACATCACCGATAATTTCCGCTGAATTTACATGAAAAACATTAGCTGCAAGTTTGGGAGTGATCCCCTGATAAGTATGTAACATGAATTTTCCTGTCTGGATTAAAAAGACCCATCCACAAATAAAGTGAATGGGTCTCTATCAAGTTATCGATGAGCATAAAATCAACTATCTACACGTTCCCGCAATTCTTTACCAACTTTAAAAAATGGTAATTTTTTTTCATTGACCTTGATAATCTCACCAGTCTTAGGATTACGCCCCATATAAGCCCGATAGTCTTTGACCATGAAACTGCCAAACCCCCGGATTTCAATCCGATCATTATCGATCAAGGCCTGTGACATCGTATCAAAAATCAAGTTAACAATCTGCTCAGATTTTTTATAAGTCAGGTTATTCTTGATTGATAGTGTCTCTACCAGTTCAGACTTGTTCATAATGCCCCCTTACAGGTTGTTATGGATCAAATACCACGATCAACTGTTTTAAAGAATATACAATATGATTCGTCCATGTCAAGAGAGTTACATAAATTTCAAGCAGTTGGAAAATCTCAGATGATCGTAAATGGTGACAATGTCCATATAACCTTGGCATCATCGGTACCGATGTTTTCCCAGCGATGGGGTAAATGTGATTTAAAACAGAGACTGTCTCCAGTTTCAAGAATGTAAACATCATCCACAATAGTCATTTTCAAGCTACCTTCCAGCAGATAAATCAGCTCATCGCCAGGGTGATACATATTGGAGGTACCACTCTTTCCCCCCTTTTGTACGGTGCAATAAAATGACATGAACTGCGGATCACGCAGACCGGAAGTGAAAGATTCGGTGTGCATGTTATGCTCGTCGTCATAAACTGTTTTATCCCGCTCACCGGGGTGAGTATGGACAACTTCATGAGAAGACGAAACATCCTCGACAAAATAGTTAATACTCTTGTCAAAGACGGTGGCGAGGCGCATCAAGATTTCTACTGATGGAATTGTCAGTCCCCGCTCAATCCTGGAAATCATATTGGAAGAAACTTTTGACTTTTCGGCCAGGATTTGAATTGTCAGATCTTGTTTGAGCCGGATCTCTTTTAGTTTTTTACCGACAATTTTCTTAACTTGCATATTGAAATACTCCTTCTATCGCAGACTTGTCAGACATTTGGAGGGGGCGAAACAGCCCAGAGAATTTTTGATTGCTGATTGGCAAGGTTTTTCCAACTATGTGGCAAAGACGCCTTGAAGCTGATGGAATCACCTTTCTCCAAATGAAAATCTTCACCTTCAATATTAAAATCAAGGCTTCCCTCAAGAACCAGGGCAAATTCTTCACCGGTATGAACCATTCCACCTTCACCGCTGTCACAGTGGGGCTCAAGGGTGTCAACAAAGACCGAAAATCCCGGATCACGTAGCCCTTTGGTCAAACTACAAATTTTGTGCTTGTCTTCAAAAAAGAAAATCGGTTCGCCCTCTCCCGCCGGGGTAAAAACGACGGTATTCCCCTTGTCTGCCTCCTCAACAAAATAGCTGAGACTCAGACCTAAAGCATCCGCTATCTTCATCAGGATTTCAACTGAAGGGATAGTTAAACCCCGTTCAATTCTGGAGATCATATTGGAGGAGACATGAGACATCTCAGCGAGGACTTGAATGGTTTTATCCCGTTTCAGACGTGACGATTTGAGTTTTCTACCAATTAGTTTCTTAACCATCTTATAACACCCCATTGTAGTTTTAAAATCTTGTTTTAACACTCAAATTTTCGCCTGTCAATACTACATGGGAGATATGAAGCGTGAAATGGTAGCCCATATTGGGTAATTCCTGACTCACAAGGTGTATAGAGAATATTGGATTTATGTGAATAAATTCAATTTGAATCCAGAATTTCGCGGATTCTGGTTAACAGCAGGATTGGCTCAATCGGTTTATTCAACAAGACCACCCCTTCCCCGACCAGACCCTGTTCTCGGAGGGAATTAAAGGTATAACCACTGATAAAAATAACCGGAATTGCAGTTCTTGTTCTGATTTCCTGATAGAACTCTGATCCTTTAAGGCCCGGCATAACCACATCGGACAGAATCAGGGATAGATTGTACTCCATCCGGTCCAGAATTTTCAGTGCTGCCTCAGCGCAATCACTTGAAATGACCTGATAGCCAACGGTGGTCAGGATTGCGGTTGTTGACTCCCTCACTAAAGGGTCATCTTCAACCAGCAGAATTATTTCATCTCCACCAGGAAGACGATCATAAGCCACCTCAACCGGTAATGGGAGGGGTTGAGCTGTCAGGGGAAGATAAATCTTGAAACATGAGCCTGTTCCGGGAGTGCTATCAAGCAGGATATAGCCATTATGCTGCTTGACAATTCCCCAGACCATCGCAAGCCCAAGACCGGTCCCCTTTCCGGTCTCTTTCGTGGTGAAAAAAGGATCAAAAACTTTCTGTTGGATCTCTTTTGAAATGCCGGTGCCACTATCTAGAACCGAAATCAGAGCATACGAACCGGGATGACCATAGCCATAGGTCTGACAGAAATTCAGATCAATCTCTACCTGTTCAGTCTTGATCGATAACACCCCACCGTCACGCATGGCATCGCGAGCATTGGTTGCCAGATTCACCAGAACTTGTTCAAATTGCGAGGATTCAGCCAGGACAACCAATTGCTGTTCCGATAAGCTGAGGATCAATTCAATCTGCTCTCCGATCACCTGACCAAAAATACTCTGAACATTCAACACCAACCGATTTAAATCAACCGGGGTAGAGGGCTCCGATTTTTTACGACTGTATGCCAGTAGCCCATGGGTCAGCTGAGAACCCCGTTCAGCTGCCTCCCCAATTTTCAAAATTTTAGACAACAACTTTGGTTTATCCGTAAGCTGTGGCTGTAACAAACCGACATAGCCGGAAATGACCGTTAATATATTATTAAAGTCATGGGCAATTCCACCCGTCAGGGTCCCAATGGCCTCCATCCGTTGTGAGTGAAGGAGCTCTTTCTCCAGAGCTTTCCGTCGCGTGATATCGATAAAGGTCACAACCCCACCAACCAGTTCGTCATCCCTTTCCATTGGATGTCCCCAGTATTCAACCGGGATCTGATGACCATCGCGATGGGTAAAAAATTCATCTTCACTGCTCACCCTGCCACCACTTGAAATGGCTGCGATAAAAGGGCATTCCACATTCATCAAAATAGGATTCTGGCGAGGATCCGGGCGAACTAATTGACAGAAATTTTGACCGATAAATTCAGTTTCAGTTGCATAACCGAGAATTTTGGCCGTTGATGGGTTACAGAACACCACATTTCCCCGTAGATCAATGCCGACAATCGCCTCAGCTGTAGAATTAAAAACCGTTCTTAACTTCTCTTCGCTGCGTGAAAGTTCACGGAAGTAATGCATCCTTTCACACTCGGCAGCAGCGCGGGAAGTAATAACCGACAGTAATTCCTGAATATGGGGGACCGACTGTAGCGGCTCTCTGGAATAAGCACAGACACACCCCAGCACCTTGCCATCATGACCAAGCATCGGGCTGCCAATAAAGCTGGAAACTTTATCTAAAGGGGGAATATGCTCTGCCGGCAACAGAGTATCTGCACCCTCCGGATAGAGGCAGAATTGACCTTTTAATACCTGCTGAAAAGAGGAATGTTGAATCGGCAATCGAGACGCTGACAATTGGTGACCATCCAGAAAACTGGCTCTGATCTCAAGGGTCTCACCATGCATGACCCCGATACAGGCACCATCCATATCCAACCAGTCACAGAGGTTACGGATGATTTCCTCCAGACACGCCTGCCCGGTTAACCCGACAGTGCTGCGGACCAGAGTCTGGATCGAAGTTTCATATTTTTCCCGCAAGGTGATATCGCGAACCACGGAAAAAAATACCGCCTGACCATCCAGCTCAAAAAGTTGACTGCCTATTTCTACCGGAACCCAGCGCTCACCGTTACACAACAACTCTGTCTTGAAGAGTGCTTTACCGGTGGTCTTAATATTGTCAATAATTGTTGCGTAAGCGTCCTGATCTTCAAGGGCAACCCGATTAATTTGATACGGGGATAACTTGAGGATTTGTTCACGTGAAAGCTGCAACATCTCACAAGCGACGTTATTCACCTCAACATATTTTCCCGGTGTTCCATCAGGACAACACTCAGCGATAAAAACCGCATCTGCCATACCATTGAAAAGC
>JAUVCS010000191.1 GCA_030590745.1 Desulfuromusa sp. | reverse complement strand
ACATAGTTGCCGGTGCGGGTATCAATCTGGATCAAGACACCTTCATCGACAAAGGAGGGAACTTGCAGGGTGTAACCGGTTTCAACGGTTGCCGGTTTATTGTTACCAGCAGCAGTATCTCCTTTGACCCACGGATCAGATTGGGTGACGCGCAGATTGACAAAAATCGGCAGAGTAATCCCGATGGCACGTTCACCATACATCAAAATTTCAACATCCATATTATCAACCAGAAAGTATTTATCATCACCAAGGGTCTCTTCGGTAAGGATCACCTGCTCGTAAGTTTTTTTGTCCATAAAGACATGACCGCTATCATCTTGATAGAGATATTGCATGTCCCGTTCTTCCAGACTGGCTGGTGCAAAAGATTCACCGCTACGGTAAGTCCGGTCAAACAGTGATCCGGTAATCATATTGCGGAGTTTGCATTTGTACAGAGATTGTCCTTTTCCCGGCTTGGTGAAATCGTACTGAACAATGACGTGTGGCTCATCATCGATCAGTAATTTAAGCCCTTTTTTTAGATCAGAACAATTGTACATATGTGACTCCTTTTAGAGGTGCTTGGGATTTAACCTGCAGCATTAAATTTAACGGCGGCATTTAACCATAAACCTGGTGTGTTTGCCACCGGAAAAGCCGGGCTAGCGTCTGGTCAGGTGGATCCCCGCCAACATACAGCGAATCGAGCCTCCGGCAAGTTCGATTGTTGGTACTGAAAGGGGAACAATTTCAGCCGATTTTTCGATAATTTTTTTCTGTTGAGGAAGTAAAGAGGCTACCGCTCTGGCTGAGATTGCCAGAATTCGTTGCGTTCCGGTAAAAAGTTCAATTGCATTACCGGCAAATTCGTCAATCTGTTGATTGTTAAGTTCAATAACGCTCCGGCCCATTCCCTGCAATCTGGAATAGATCTCTTCGCGGCGGGCTTTATCACTGATCATATCAAAGCCAACCAAAGCGAAGTCGGTGCCAACACACATCATCACATTGGTGTGATAAACAGGGCGACCATGGCTGTCTTCAGCATCAAATGCCATCGGCTCAAAGTTGAAGTGGGTGCAGAATCGTTCTAGGGCGATGGCATCAGCCCGGTTTGATCGTGCGGTATAGGCGACCCTGTCAATATGATCAAGAACCATCGCGCCGGTCCCTTCCAGAAACAGATCGTCATACTCCAGGCAGGAATAGTCGATAATATCCTGAACCCGATATTCGGCCTTCAACATCTCCAGAATGTCGTAGCGCCGTTCCCGTCTTCGACTCGGAGAGTACATGGGGAATACCGCGATATGACCGCCAGGATGGGTAGAAAACCAATTATTGGGGAAAACTGAATCGGGGGTCTCCTTTTCTCCATGATCTTCAAATATATGAACCCGAACCCCATGTTTTTCAAGTTGCAGTGCTGCGTCACTGACCTCCCGGTAGGCATCTTCCGCCGTCTGCCTGATGGTTCGATTTGCATCGGTTCTTTGAAAAACATTGTCTGATGCGGTTTCTGGATTGGGATGGAATCGGTGGGGGCGAATAATAACAACCGATCCCGGAGCTTGAATAGATTTTGATGGCAAAATAAACATCCCTTGAATAATTTGATTGTACTGAATATGAGTTTTTTATCTTGCCGTAAGAATTTCGGCCTCACCTGATGTGACCAGAATTGTATGTTCAAATTGAGCGCTGATACTTCCATCCACAGTGGTCACAGTCCAGCCATCGGTTGTAGAGGTTTCTACCTCAGCGGTTTTTCCCATATTGATCATCGGTTCAACTGTGAAAATCATCCCCTCTTTAAGGCGAATTTTATTTTGCTGGCTGAAATGATGAAGGACGTGTGGGTCCTCATGGAAATCTTTGCCAATTCCGTGACCCCCATAGGTCTGCACGATAGAATAGCCAAATTTTCCGATATATTTTTCAATGTCCCGACCCACTTCATAAAGATATTTTCCCGCTTTAACCGCAGCAATCCCCCGGTACATGGCTTTTTCTGTCCGGTTGACCAGGCTGACAATTTTTTCATCAACCTGCCCAACCATAAAGGTGCAGGAGGTATCACCGTGATAACCATCCAGGATCACGGTAATATCAACATTGACAATATCACCGTCTTGAAGAATATCTTTTGCCGAGGGAATTCCGTGACAGACAACATTATTAATCGATGTGCAGATACTTTTGGGAAAACCATGATAATTTAACGGGGCAGAAATGGCACCATGGTCCATGGTGAACTGGGCACAGAGATTATCCAATTCAAGAGTTGAAACACCCACTTTTACAAACGGTTCAATATGTTTCAATACTTGACCAGCCAAAGCTCCCGCTCTGCGCATTTTTTCAATCTCTTCTCGTGTTTTGATGACGATCATTATTTCCCCGCTATTTTTCTTATTGTTACTGTCCAGGGGGCTGGTTGCATCTCCCTGAAGTTGAGTGAATGAATGAGTAACCCATTAATAACGCTGAGACTTGCCGATGTCAAACGAATCTCAAAGTGGTGCTGCGTGACGGATCTGTTCTGATTGTTGTTGCCGTTGATAGTAGAGATAGCCGGATTCCAGTATCTCTGCTGCAAGCAACAGGCTGATGGCGATAGCGATCCCTGAAATTGGGGGTTGCCAGGTCACCAATGGCCACCAGAGAATCAAGAGAAATAAGCTTTTAAAGAAGGTTGAGCGACCCAGTTGCCGGGTTTGATCAGCACCGGCAAACCAGCCTCGAAGCAGGTTTGTCAACCCGTAGAGGAGGGGGAATACCGAACATGCGGCAAGGGGCCATTGCAGATACTGGCGCAGTTCAGTTTTTACCCCGAGCAGCTGACCGAGGATGAATTGATTCAGTGGTCCCGCAGCGAGGAGCACCAGCAGGCCAAGAATTGTCCCGGTAACAAAGCTGAATCGAAGCAGTGGATCGATATCGGCCACTTTTTTAACCAGAGTCAGATAAGCCTGCTGCAGATTACGCATCGGTCCGGCGAGGAGAAACAGAAATCCACGAATCACGCCAAAGGCGGCCAGTGCCAAAGCACCATCACTCAAACGACCGATAATCGAACTGATCAACAACGGGATGGTTTGTTGCAGGCATGATGAATAGGCAAGGGGAAAAGAGTAGTGCAAGACCTCACTAATGTTTTTTTCAGCGACATTTTGTTCCAGCGGAACATGAGTTTTCCAGGCGAGCCAGGCGATAACCAGGGTTTCAGTCACCACACAGCTGACCAGAGCAAA